>JADGQU010000117.1 GCA_017881545.1 Gemmatimonadaceae bacterium | reverse complement strand
GCTGGAGTCGGTGAAAGACCGCCTCCTCAATCGGTTTTCCGTGCTTGAGGTGCTCGACGACAATTCGCTCCATCAGCGCAGGCGTGACTTCGGAGTACCAGATGCCTTCCGGATACACCACGACGATCGGTCCGTTGCTGCACACGCCGAGGCACGGGGTCTCGCCGCGCTTAATGCGCTCGGGGCCAAAGAGCATATCCTCGCGCTGGAGCAGCTCGGCGAGCAGGGAGTAGAGCTGGCGTCCGCGGCGGTCGGGCGAACAGAAATCGCCCGTGCAGACGATCACATGATGCGAGTAACCCTCCATCTCCGCCCGCTTTCTGTCAGCCATTCAGCAAAGATACACATGCTTACGTGCGTCAATACTTGCACCGCCGCGGATTCCACCTGATTATGCTAGAGAACTCCTTTTTTCAGGAGCGGACAATGGGGGCGACAATTACAAGCAACGCATCGGCCGTGGATCCCGGCATCGCCGGCAAGGGTTACGTGCACCCTGAAGTTCTCGTGAGCACGAACTGGCTCGCCGAGCATCTCGACGACCCGAGCGTCAGAATCATCGAGAGCGATGAAGACGTTCTGCTCTACGAGACCGGCCACATTCCTGGCGCGCAGAAGGTGGACTGGCATCAGGACCTGAATGATCCGGTGCTGCGCGACTACGTCTCGTCGGAGCAATTCGAGAAGCTGCTTCGCGAGAAGGGAATCGACGAGAACACCACCGTCGTGTTTTACGGCGACAAGAACAACTGGTGGGCAGCGTATGCCTTCTGGGTGTTCCAGCTATTCGGGTTCACGAATGCGAAGCTGCTCGATGGCGGACGCATCAAGTGGGAACAGGAGGGCCGTCCCTTCAACACCGAGGTTCCGCGACTGGCAAAGACCAGCTACAAGGCGCCGAAGCGGTCGGACGAAAAGATCAGGGCCTTTTTCCAGCAGGTGCGCGAGCATTCGGCCAGCGGCAAGCCGCTGATAGACGTGCGATCGCCTGAGGAGTACTCGGGGCAGCGCACACACATGCCGGACTATCCCCAGGAGGGCACCCTGCGCGGCGGTCACATCAAGGGAGCCCGCAGCGTTCCCTGGGCACGTGCCGCGAATCCGGATGGCAGCTTCAAGGATGCTGCGTCCCTGCGCGCGATTTACGAGCAGGAAAAGGGGCTGAAGAAGGGCGACGACATCGTCGCCTACTGCCGCATCGGCGAGAGGTCGTCCCACACCTGGTTCGTGCTCACCTATCTCCTCGGCTACGATCGTGTGAGAAACTACGATGGCAGCTGGACTGAGTGGGGAAATGCGGTCCGGTCTCCGATCGAGAAGGGGCCCGAGGCATGACGGATGTGAAAGCCGGGACGGCGGCGCAGAAAGCTGCGACGAAGCCATCGCGGATCCACGTCAAGTGGGTGGGTGGCCACAGGTTCGAGGCGGGACGTCCGAACGGGCCGACGGCCCGTATCGACGGCGATGGCGAAACGGGGCAGAGTCCGCCAGAGACTCTGCTAAGCGCGCTCGCTACGTGTATCTCCTACGATGTCGTCGACATCCTGGCGAAGCAGCGTACGCCGATGACTCAGCTCGAAATCGACATCGTCGGTGAGCGGGTCGACACGATTCCGCGGCGATACAAGCACATCACGCTCCATTTCAGAATCGCCGGCCAGGGCATCGAGAAGGCTCAGGCGTTGCGCGCCATCGAGCTGGCGGCGACCAAATACTGCTCGGTGCGGGATTCGCTCAGGAGCGATCTCGTCGTCGATTGGACGGTGGATATTCGAGCAGAGTAGACCGCACTACCCCCGCCTTTTCTTTTTCGCCTTCGAAGCAGCGGAGTACGGCGCCCACTTTTTCTCGGTCTCCTCGATCTCCTCGCGCAGCCGCAAGTAGCTGTCGTAGCGCTCGGCGCTGATCGAGCCAGCGGCCACCGCGCGCTTCACTCCGCACCCGGGCTCCACCCGGTGGGTGCAGTCTCCGAACTTGCACTCCGCAATGTGCGGACGAAACTCGCGGAAGCATGCGTCGAGGTGCTCGGACGCGAGTCCCCACATTCCGACTTCGCGCAGACCCGCGGTATCCACGACGTAGCCAGCATCGGGCAATGGATGGAGCAGGGCGCCGACGGTCGTGTGCCTGCCTTTGCCCACCGATTCACTGATCTCGCCGACGCGCAGATCCAGTCCCGGATACATCGCGTTCATCAGCGATGATTTGCCCACGCCCGATGGCCCGGTGAGCACCGAGGTCTTGCCCGCCAGTACATCGTGCAGCTCGTCCAACCCGACGCGCTGCTTCACGCTGGTGAGGTGCACGGGATAGCCGGCCGCGACGTAGTCGGAGAATGCGCGCTCTGTTTCCTCCTTGTCCACCAGCTCGATCTTGTTGATGACGATCCGCGACTGAAGCGAATTCCCTTCCGCGATTACCAGAAACCGGTCGAGCATCCTGCGGTGCGGCTCAGGCTTCGCCGCTGAAAAAACGACGACGACCTGGTCGACGTTGGCGGCAACAATGCGCTCGCCCTGGCCCTCCCCCGGTTCGCGTCGAGCAAGCTTTGAATGGCGGGGCAGGATCTCGGCGATCGCCCAGTGCTCTCCCCGCTCGTCTATCTCCAGGACGACCCGGTCCCCGACCGCGAGCTTCCTGTCTGCTTTACGCTCCTGCTTGAGTCTGCCGCGGAGCGACGCCTCGTGGGTTTCCCCCGAATCGGATCGGACGTGCCAAATCCCACCCGTCCCCTTTAGCACGACGCCTTCCTTGCGCGTCAACTGCTGCCCTCCTGGCGCATCGAATCCCACCAGGGCAGCAGCTCGGCCCGTCTCGCTATGATGAGCGCATCGAGCGCGAGCTTTACTTCATTGAGCAGCATCGCGCCGACCATCTTGCGCGCTTCGTCCTCGGTTGTCGCGAAGGCGAGGAAATCCGTCTCCAGATGTCCGCTCGCCACTGGATCGCCGTGGCCCCAGCGGACGAACAGCAGATAGGCAGCGAAGGGCCGCTCCTTTTTTCCGGTCGTGTCGGTCACGATCTCCACACTGTACGAAGCGCCGTCGCTTCCCTCGAATGCGGCGGGCCGGTCGTGCACGGCCATGTACCCGCCGATCGTATTTGGGTCGCCTTTCGAGGGATCGGGGGGAATAAATCTGCCCATCGTCAGCGCCGGCGTTTGCCGACCATCTCCTTGAACAGATTTCCGGTGAGGAATGCGACGTTGGCCGGGCGCTCGGCGAGACGGCGCATGAGATACGGATACCACTGCGTTCCAAATGGAACGTATACCCGCATGCGGTAGCCTTCACGTATCAGCTCGTCCTGGAGATCGCGGCGCACTCCGTAGAGCATCTGGAACTCGTAGCGGTCGGGCGCGATGTCGTTGGCCTTGGCGAACCGCTTCGCTTCGGTGATGATCGTCTCGTCGTGCGTGGCAATACCAGGGTAGTTCCCGTGCAGCATCAATTCGTGCATGCAGCGAATGTAGCTCGCATCGACATCCTTCTTGTCCGGATAGGCGACCGTCTCCGGCTCCTTGTATGCGCCCTTGCAAAGGCGGACGCGCGCCTTGATCAGAATCGCGCGCTCCACGTCGGCGAAGGCGCGGAAGAGATAGCTCTGAAGGACTATCCCGACATTCCGGGGATACGCCGGATAGAGCCGCCGCTCGAACAGATCGAGCGTGCGCTGAGTGTACTCACTCGACTCCATGTCGATGCGCACGAAGGAGCCGTAGTCGCGCGCGCGTTCCAGGATCTTGTGCATGATCGTAACGCAGAGGTCCTCGGAGATGTCGAGTCCCATTGCGGTGAGCTTCACCGAGACGTTGGCGTCTGCTTTCTGCTCGTGGATGCGGTCGAGTATCGCGACATACGCCTCGCCCGCAGCATTTGCTTCCGCTTCATTGTGAACGCTCTCACCCAGCAAATCGAGCG
This sequence comes from Gemmatimonadaceae bacterium, assembly GCA_017881545.1. Lineage (GTDB taxonomy): Bacteria > Gemmatimonadota > Gemmatimonadetes > Gemmatimonadales > Gemmatimonadaceae > UBA4720. Next base: position 3,093 of record JADGQU010000117.1, on the reverse strand, counting down.
AGGCCGTGATGCGGCGCGCCTTGAGCTTGGCGACCGCGGTGAGGGCGGTGTCGACCGTCTCGCCGGCGACGAACCGGTCGGCGAAGCTCTTCGCCAGCCTGTTGTTGCGAACGAATTTGAATATCTGCTGTTGGCCCGCAAGAAAGAGAAATACGCTGCGAAGCATCAGTTCCTGAGTGGCTGCGTGATTGATGCGGACGTGCGGCGAACGGTGGCGCGGCCTCGCCGAGACAGGTCGAAGATTCTCGTCACCGGGAATCGGCCACCTTTTTTCAGCTCGCGGTCGAACAGATTCCAGGTGGTGAAACCGTCATCGCTCTCCGGCTCGAGCAGATAGACGGCGAGCGCGCCGCGCGGCTGCGCCGTGGACACGATGAACGACTTGGGTGGAAGTGCTTGCAATCCCCGCTCCCATCGCCCCTGGAGACGGACTTCGTGGTGTCCCTGAAAAGTCCGCGAAGCGGTGACAATCGAATCGATGACAAAGGCCTCCCCGCGCGCGGTCCAGGCGGAGTCGGAGCGATCGACACGAATGCCGTGGAGCCGCAGCAGCGTGGCGACCGCGGTGTCCTCGGGCGCGATGACATATGCCGCGGGAGGTGTACGGTCGAGCGTCGACGTAAACCGGTCGTAGACGGGCATGCGAATCGTTCTGAACCGTCCGGTTCTTCGCTCGCCGCGTGGGACGCCGGGTTGGGTCAGAGAGGTATCGCCGGTCTTCTCCAGATCCTCCTTGATCACATCCAACATCCGCGGGGTCGCGACGAGCTCGGAGCGAATGGCCACCATTTGCAGGGAATCCGGGGACCGCCCCCAGGCGAGCGGCTGGCTGTCCGCACGAGCGGTCAGAGATCTGATCGCGGCACCCTTTTCGGCGACGAGGGAAAGAATCTCCTTGACGAAAGCATAGGTGGAAGCAATGCGCCGCGAGAGCGAGTCGTGCGAGTACGCCTCGCTCAGGATTCCAATGCGACCGCGAATACCGTAGTAGTTGGTGCCGAAGCGCGGACGCGAATCGTACGTCGCCCAGCCTTCGTGCACGCTCGTATCGGCCCGGGAGATCGGCTCGTCGGAGATGAAGTTTCCGTAGTCGAACACCTCGAATCCGTCCCGCGTCCGCATTCGTTCGCGCAGAACCGGCAGCAGCGAGTCGCGGGCGTAAACTCCTCCGAACACCGCGGCTGGGCTGAGCGATGGTGAATAGGTGAGCGCGTAGCCGTGAAAGCTGCCATCGGTGGTGTGGAGATCCACGAACACGTCCGGATCCCAGGTGCTGAACATCGCCAGCGATGCGCGCGTCTCCGGAGCTTCTGCCTTCACATAGTCACGGTTGAGATCGAGATTCTGCGCGTTGGGCCGGACGCCGACAATCTCGGGCCCGTTCTGCTCGGTGCGGTTTGTCGCTTGCGACGCGAAGCGCTCGTTGCCGTCGGCATTATAGATCGGGACTGCAATCAGAACTATGGAATCGAGCACGTTCGGCTTGCTCGAATAGGCGAGATCGCGGAGGAGCGCCAGCAACGCGTCTTTTCCCTCGACTTCGCCCGCGTGGATGTTGCCCTGGACGTACACAATCGGCCGCCCCAGACGCTTCGCTTCGGACGCGGTGGAAACGAGCGGGCGCGACGCGATGACGTAAGGGATGTCGCGCCCTTCACTCGTCTTGCCGATCGACCCGAACGCCAGCGGCGCCCGCAGAGCGCGCAGCGAGTCGAGAAACTTCCTGACGTCGGCATAGTGCGAGGTCTCGCGATACCTCGTCCGCTCGGGCCGCGTGCGAGGATAGTTCGCCGGACCCGGTGGCGTGCGCACGGCTGGAGCACACCCGTGGAATCCAAGCACTGTCAAAACCGCAAGAAACGACCAACGAACTTCAGCCGGCACTCCTTTCCTCACGAGCGCTCGTCGGGATAGAAGACCTGCCTCCGACGAGCCATCTCGAGCAGCAGCTCCGCCGGCTCGAAGCGCCCCGGAAAGCGCGCATTCAGATCCTCGAGCCGTTGCACCACGATCTGAATGCCGAGTGAGTCCATGTAGCGGAATGGTCCGCCGCGAAACGGAGGGAAGCCGATGCCGAAAACCGCTCCAACGTCGCCATCGCGCGACGAATGAATGATCCCATCACTCAGGCACCGCACGGCCTCATTGAGCATCGCCAAAATCGTCCGCTGTTGAATCTGCACGGCCGGCATCTCCGGTCGCCCCTGTGCCTGCGCCTCGGCTCCGGCGGGAGGCTCGATTGAATTCACCATTGGAACGCTTCCCGGAGCAAGAAAGAGAGCGTACACGGACGGATCGACCTCGCCCTTCTTCCCTTCCTTGTCGTAGGTGAAAAATCCCTTCTTCGATTTCCTGCCGTAACGTCCGGCCGCGACGACAGCCTGAATGGATTTCGCCGGCCGCATCCGATCAGGATACGCCTCGGCCATGATCTTCCCCGCCTTCGTCGCGACGTCGAGTCCGACTTCATCGATGAGCGTGATCGGGCCAACCGGAAATCCGAAGTCGACCAGCGCCTTGTCGATTATGTCCACCGCGACACCCTGGTCGAGCAGAATCGCCGCTTCATTGATGTAAGGCCCGAGAATCCGGTTGGCGTAGAAGCCGGGACCGTCGTTCACGACGATGACGGTCTTGCCGAGCTTCTTGCCATATGCCACGGCCGTCGCGGTGACCTGCGGATGCGTCTCCGCGGTCGTGATCACCTCGAGGAGCGGCATCTTCTCGACAGGAGAAAAGAAGTGCATTCCGAGCACCCGCTCCGGACGGCTCGACGCCTGCGCGATCAGGGAAATCGGAATCGTAGATGTGTTGGTAGCGAAAATCGCCGCAGGGTGGATCGCTGCCTCCGTCTCTCGCAGAACCTGATGCTTGATCGCGAGATCCTCGAACACCGCCTCGATCACGAGATCGACGTTTCCGAATCCGGAGTAGTCGACCGTGCCGCCGAGCAGCGCCATGTAGTCGCTGTACTGGATTTTCGTGATCTGCTTTCTGGTGAGCCGCGCCTTGAGGATGTCGCGCACCGCCGCGTATCCCTTCGCCACGCGCGCGTGATCAGCGTCCTTGAGACGGACCAGGCTCCCGTGCTGC
>JADGQU010000430.1 GCA_017881545.1 Gemmatimonadaceae bacterium | reverse complement strand
CGTGCGGGTCTCGCGCGTTGCCCGTCCAGGCTGCACTCTATAGGATGCGTATCACCATACATACATTCGTCGCCGTGGCGCTCGCCACGGTCATCCCGCTCTCGACGCGGGCTCAGGCCAGCCGGCCCATCCTCGCAGTCTTCGCACACCCCGATGACGAGCGCGTCATCGGCCCGCTGCTTTCGCGCCTCGCGAGAGAGGGACGCGAGACACACCTCGTGATCGCCACCGACGGCTCGAAGGGCGTTCGCGATTTCGCCCACATTCCCGCCGGACCGGAGCTCGCCGCCGCGCGCACCAAAGAGGCGCAGTGCGCGGCCAAGCGGCTCGGCGTGCGACAGCTCCACATCCTCGGTCTTCCGGACGGCGGCCTCGCATCGTTCGATGTGCTCGGCAAGTTGCGGTCGGGGATCGCGGCTATCATCGATTCGCTCAAGCCCGTGGCGATCATCACCTTCGGTCCGGAGGGAGGCACCGGACATCCCGATCACCGGCTGGTGGGCGATGTCACGACCCAGATCGTGCAGAGCGACGCGCGCTACGCGAACATCGATCTGCTGTACGCGTCACTCCCAACGGAGCGTCTGCGCACGGCACCGAAGGCAGACCCCACCGTGAACGGCATGGCGGAGGCGCTACTCACCGTGCGCGTGCCGTTCGAGGAGCGGGATCTCACCGCTGGACGTGAGGAGTTCGCGTGTCATCGCACGCAGTACGCGCCCGCGGAGATGGACGCGGTCAATAAGTATCTGGCGCACGCGTGGAACGGAACCGTGTGGATGCGTCCGTGGAACGGGACGCTGCACAATCCCGGGCTCTTCAAACCCTAGCGGAGCGCCCCCGGAAGGGTTTGCTGTTCTAGATACTAGAAGAGACCGACCTTGCCCTTCACCGATTCGATCAGCTTCGCGGGGTCGTACCCGATCCCCTGCTTGAACACGATCTGCACGTTTCTCACATCGCCGATGCGCGTCGAAGGATCCCCGGCGATCACCACGAGATCCGCGTCCTTTCCCACGACGATCGATCCCGCGCGATTGGCGCGTCCAAGAAATGTCGCGCCATTCAGTGTGCCGATGCGGATCGCCTCGAGCGGCGTGAAGCCACCCTCGACGAGCAGCTCCAGCGCGCGCTGGTTCGAGTAGCCCGCGATGACGCCGCCGCCACCGGTGGGGTCAGTACCCACGAGCAACAGTCCACCTGCGCGCGCGAATGCCAGCTCCATTGCCAGCTCCTTTGCGAACAGCGAACTGAAGATTGAAGTCGTATTGGCCGCCGTCGCCGCGTGACGCGCCTCGAACTGTGCGCGTAGCTGCGGCTCGAGCACGTCCAACCCTGGCGGCAACGGGCGGCCGGGGACGAAGGTCTCGAAGACAGTCGGCGTCGACGTGAGTGCGACGTGACGCCTGACGAGATCCGCGATCAATGATCGCAGGACATCACCGGCAGGATCGGCGGCGCCGAGCGCCGTCATCCCCGCCCCCTGACCCGGGCACTCATCAGGCTTCTTGTCCGCGACGAAATCGGTGGACACGAAGAATCCATGATCGAGGTCATCGATCCCGAGAGCCGCCGCTTCACGATAGGTCACGGAGCAGAGATGGCCCGTCACCTTCAGCCCGCGTTTGTGCGCCTCCACGATCGCCGCGCCGAGCTCGGCGCGCGTGATGTGCATGTACGCCTTGAACGACGTCGCGCCGGCATCGGCCCAGAAATTCACCATGCGCCGCGCGTCGTCGGGCCCCGTGAGCTCGTGCACCTGATCGAGACCGAGTCCAGGACCTTCGAGATAGGGCGCGGTCGCGTCGATCCAGGGCCCGGGCTTCTTTCCAGCATCGATGGCGCGCTTGATTCCGATCTCACCGAAGCCGTTCATGTTGCCGCCGGTGCGCATCGATGTCACGCCGCCCGCGAGATAGAGTCGCGTGAAGCTCTCGGCCACATTCCCGTAGACGCCCGGGCCGGTTGGGTAGAAGAGGTGCTCGTGCACCATCACCAGTCCCGGGATCACCGTTTTCCCCGTGAGGTCGACGACCTGCGCGCCGCTGGGAACGGCGACCGATCGTGCGGCGCCGAGCGCGGCGATGCGACCATCGCGGATGATGAGGGTCTGATCATCACGCGCCGGCGCACCGGTCCCGTCAATTACGCGGACATGCGTTAGTGCAACTATGGGAGAGTCGACGGCGACATAAGAGCGCACGGCCGCGGACAGTGTGGGTCGCTGGGCGCGCAGCTCCGGTGACGAAAGAAGCGGGAGTGACGCCAGTACGGTGAGGAGGGAACGATAGCGCATGGAAGGTCCCGGGACGGAGTTAGTGTCCACGCATCGCATATACTACGAAGCCGGCAACGAAGCCCGTCACCGCTCCGAACGAAGTCCCTACCATATAAACGAATCCATCCTCTGAATGATCCTTGACGTGCGGCTGGTGCGTGTCGATCAACGCAGCCGTGAAACCAACCCCAGCTCCGATGAGGATTCCATACAGCGGATACATTATTCCGTTCGCGGAATTGGTGGGGAGAGAATCAGCGGCGGTTCGGGAAATGCCAGAGCGCGGATTGGGTGCGCGCTCGGAATGGCGAGGTTCGATTCCGACTCTGGCCGAGTAACTCTTCTGGGCGCTGGCGGTACTCGTCGCACACAGAGCGAAGGCCAACGAAGCAACTGCCAGCCCCATGTCTCGCTGCATCTTCATCATAGGCACCTCAATCGACAAAGTTAACGGCGAGCAA
>JADGQU010000429.1 GCA_017881545.1 Gemmatimonadaceae bacterium | reverse complement strand
TTGCCGGCGCCGACGAAGCGAAGGTGGAGCTTCAGGAGATCATCGAATTCCTGAAGGATCCGCAGAAGTTCACCAAGCTTGGCGGACGTCTGCCGAAGGGTGCGCTGCTGGTCGGTCCTCCGGGAACCGGCAAGACGCTCCTCGCCCGCGCCGTTGCTGGTGAAGCCGCCCGTCCTTTCTTCTCGATGTCGGGCTCCGACTTCGTGGAGATGTTCGTGGGAGTCGGCGCCAGTCGAGTGCGCGATCTGTTCGAGCAGGGCAAGGCGCACGCCCCGTGCATCATCTTCATCGACGAGATCGACGCCGTGGGCCGCCATCGTGGCGCAGGCCTGGGCGGCGGTCACGACGAGCGCGAACAGACTCTCAATCAGCTGCTGGTCGAGATGGATGGCTTCGAGTCGAACGAGGGCGTTATCCTGATCGCCGCGACTAACCGCCCTGACGTTCTCGATCCCGCGCTCATGCGTCCCGGCCGCTTCGACCGGCAGATCGTGGTGGATTTGCCCGATCTGCGCGGACGTGAGGGAATTCTCCGTGTGCATATCCGCAACAAGCCAATGGCGGAGGATGTGGACATTACCACGCTCGCGCGCGGAACACCGGGAATGGCCGGAGCCGATCTCGCGAATCTGGTGAACGAAGGGGCTTTGCTGGCTGCCCGGCGGAACCACGACAAAGTCTACATGGCCGACCTCGAGGACGCGAAGGACAAGGTGATGATGGGCGCCGAGCGGAAGTCGATGGTCATGAAGGACGAGGAGCGGAAGCTCACCGCGTATCACGAAGGTGGCCACGCCATCTGCGCGGTCAAGGTGAAGGGCAACGACCCGTTGCACAAAGTCACGATCGTGCCGCGCGGACGCACGCTCGGCGTGGCGTGGACGCTGCCTGAAGACGACCGTGTGTCGGTTACGAGAGAGCAGCTCGAGGCGAATCTCGTCAAGGCGTATGGTGGTCGTGTGGCCGAGGAGCTGGTGTTCGGGCGCGACCGTGTAACCACCGGAGCGGCCAGTGACATCCAGCAGGCTACCGGTCTGGCGCGTCGGTACGTATCGCAATGGGGATTGTCCGACGAGATCGGTCCCATTCTCGTCGGCGACAACGAGCAGGAGCTTTTCCTTGGTCGCGAGATTCAGACGCGTCGCGAGGTTTCAGAGCGCACAGCGCAGCTCGTCGATTCCGAAGTGACACGCGTGATCAAGGAGGCGTACGCGAGAGCAACCGTGGTGCTTCAGGAGAACATGGAGCTTCTTCACACCGTTGCTGCGGCGTTGCTCGACCGCGAGACTCTTACCGGGGACGATGTCGCTGCGCTCTCGCGCGGCGAGAAACTTCCGCCCCGGCCCGTGAGTCCGCCTGCTACGGCTCCGGCGCTGGCAACACCGGTGATGCATCCCAAGCCGTCGAAGCCGCCGCTCTTCGGAGGACCGGAGGTAGCCCCGGCGTGATCTTCGCCTGGCCGTCCAAGTCTCAGCGGCCAACCATCTTCGGAATTCTGAACGTTACCCCCGACAGCTTCAGCGACGGGGGTAATTTTTTTTCGCCCGAGGCCGCGATAGCCCAGGCGGGCGTAATGATCTCCGAGGGCGCCGACGCCATCCACATTGGCGGCGAATCGACGCGTCCCGGCGCCAATCCGGTTTCGCCGCGCGAAGAGCTCAAGCGCGTGCTCCCCGTGATCCGCGCCATACGCTCGCGGTGGAGCGATGTCGCGATCTCCATCGATACCGTTAAAGCCGAAGTCGCCAAAGCAGCGCTGGCGGAAGGCGCGTCGATCGTGAACGACGTATCGGGGATGTCGCTCGATCCATTGATGGCGGGGGTGTGCGCCGATGCGGGCTGCAACGTAGTGCTGATGCACTCGCGCGGAACGGTAGCCGACATGGCGAGCTACGAGAACGCGGTCTACGGCAACGATCCGGTTGGAGAGATCGTCGCCGAGCTGGAGGAGAGCGTTCAGACCGCGCAGCGCGCCGGGATTCACCCGGGCCGCATCGCGCTCGATCCCGGCATCGGATTCTCGAAACGAACTGGCCACTCGCTGGCTGTATTGGTTGAGCTGCCGCGAATCGTCGCGCTCGGATATCCAGTGTTTGTCGGCGCATCGCGCAAGCGTGTGATTGCAGAGCTCATTCGCTACACCGCCGGCGCGGGCGGGCCCTCGGGCGGGGGAACGACGCTCGCTCCGCAGCTGATCTCGAACGACGACCGCGACATGACGACGGTAGGAGTCAACGTCGTTGCCTTTTTTGCCGGGGCGCGGATCTTTCGCGTGCATCGCGTCCGCGCCAACCGGCTTGCACTCGATGCGGCGTGGGCTCTGACTCCCGAGGAATCGGAGCTTCTCGCGGAATAGTCAGGCCGGCGCTGGTGCGGTTTCTTCGCGGAATATCCTCCGGTGTCCGAGCCACCACACGAGTAGCCATGTGGATGCGATCTGTACGAGAATCACCGTCGGCAGAATGAAAGGGTGGTTGACGATCGGCGTAAGCGACCCAGCCCGTGGAAACATCAGCGGGATGTTGAGCAAATTGAAAATGATGATTCCGACGAGCAACCCACGTGAGCCCTGGAACATCTTCCCGCAGGCCACACAGAACGCCAGCTCCACCCCGAAATCGAGCAAAGGGTATCCCTGAAGGTTCAACCCGAGTCGCGGTCCCCAGGCCATCGGGAGAAGCGCGATGTTCGGCTCGTGATGAATGATGTCCAGCACAATGTGGGAGAAGATGCCGAGGGCGA
>JADGQU010000428.1 GCA_017881545.1 Gemmatimonadaceae bacterium | reverse complement strand
GCGCCGCTTGATCAGCTGAGCGTCGATCGTCTCGCCGATGATCCGGGAAGCGATGGAGTAGTTCTCGTCGGCGATGCCGAATCGCTCGCGCAGCGAGGTGTTCGTCATCGTATCGTTTGAAACGTAGCGCAGGCATGCGTGCTGGTAGCAAGCACGGATACGGTCTTCCTTTTCCATCGACGACAATTTCCGTGGCGCAAACAGCGTCACCTTGGTGTGTTGATCCGTCACATCGAATCGCGGTGGCGGCAACTGGAACATCTCCACGGCCTTCACGACCTTATCGATCCCGCTGCCACGCTCTTCGCAGATCTTCATGCGGCGCATCAGGGATCCCAATTTTTCGTTTCGCGACTGAGGCGGCGCGTCCATGAAACGCTGCGTGTCGATCAGCGGCTTGCCTGGGTTCGTGATCTCGATCCTTTCGGCAAAGACCTCGATGATGGGACCAGTGCCGGAGATTCTGAAGTCTTGATGAATGAGCGCATTTGCGATCAGCTCACGGATTGCGATCTCGGGATACATCCTGACTTCTGTTCGAAGGGCCTGCCTGATTTGTTCGTTGGCTGGCAATAGATCGTTCAAGTAGCTGACTAATCCAGCGAACCCTTTCGCATACCCTCTCTGGCCTATCTGCTCACGAAGAGTCGATGATCGATCTCGATCCGTGTAAACCACCAGACGAACTACCTTCCGCGCCAGGCTTGAAAATTTTGAGAGGTCGCGAGCAAACAAGATTGCACCGAGATTTGTGATGTTGAAAGTGTCGCGTAGCTGATCGAATTCGATCAACTTGTCGTCGGCAAGACTGGTGATGATTGAGGAACGACCTTCCGGCAGCGGTTTCTGAAGAAGCTCAAAATACGCCGGATAGTCGAGCAGCGCCAGAAGGTCAGCGCTGCGAACATGCGTCTCCGCCGCTTCCGTTTCCCAGTCCCGCCGCTCCAGTAGTCTCCAGAGGTCTCGTTCCTTTTCCGGGTAATCGCGCAGCTTCTTTTTATAGCTCCCCACTCTGACGAACTCGTGATCGCGGAATCTCACCGGCGTATGTGATGCGGCGGGAACCTCGATGAGAGATACGGGGGTTCCGTTGATCTCATCGTCGACCACCTGAAAGTTGAGTCGCGGTGAAAGCTGATGAGACAACCAATTCTCGAGCTCTTCGTTGCCGATCTTCTTCGAGTGCAGCCGCACCGTCGTGCCGACGACTTCATGGGTGACGTCGCTGATACCCCAGACGATGTAACCGGCGCGTTTGCCGGTTAACGCCGCGGAATTTGATAGAGCCGAGATGTACTCGCCGATTTCTTCGGGCGCATCGTCGTTGAGCTTGAACTCAACCCACTCAGTCTCTCTGTTCGCCGCGGTGAGATGGGCCAGTAATTCCGACAGGTTGACGGCGTTCATGCCCATCGAATGATCTCACGGCCTCGCCAACCCTAGTCAGCCGCCTCCCGCCGTTTCGGCGGGTTCGCAGAGTTGCGCCAGGTTGACCACCATAGATCGCGCAGCAGTGACGCCCCCGAGGCCAGACGCTCGGCGGCAAATGTTTTCCCTTCCGGCAATGACGGTTTGCGGAAGAGGTCGAAGCCGCCGGCTTTGTCGATGCGATATACCTCTTCCACCAGAGCGTTCGACTGGCGGATGAATGTGATGGCGGTGTCGAAGTAATCGGTGCGCAATTGCGGTGCGGTCATCCTCGGCACGATGTCACCGGTCGAGATGGCGTGGGAGACGAAGTCGGACTCGAAACGAGCGTGGATCTGGCAGTCGTTCGCGTAGCCGTTCGGGTTCGGCATGATCCAGCCGTTGTAGCTGATCGTGTCGTGCAGCGGGTTCGAGGCGTCGGCGACGAAATGCCCGAGGACGCCGGAGTCGCGGACGATGTCGCGCTCGATGAAGAGTCGGTCGGGCGACCCCGGCGCCGCGCTGCGCCAGAGACGCCATTCGACGGTGAGCTGCTCGCACATCTCGGCGATGCGCCACGGCAGAAAGCCGGCATCCGTGTTTCGGATGCCGTACCGCCGCAGCGTGCCGGACGTGGTCAGCAGCGCAATGAACGAATAGCGGTCGCGCGGCAGTTTCAGCGCGGCGATGTACTCGTAATTCATGACGTGATCGGGAGCGTTCGTCGCGTCGAGCGCCGGTCCGCCGCCGCGCCAGCGGTCAGGATTGGGGCCAAGCCAGACGAGCTGCGGGAACAGTCGATAGAAGAATTGCGGCATGTCGGTCGGCAGTCCGAACGTGGCTGCCTCGTTTGCCATCAGGTGGCCTGCCTGCCCCCAGGAGAAGGCGGGAACGGCGGCGAGTGAGAGGAGAAGGGCGAGGATGAGTCGTTTCACGGAGCGCGCATTGTAGTGAAACGAAAACGGCCCCGCGTGACGCGGAGCCGCTGGTCAAAAATCCAATTGGTCGGGGCAAGAGGATTTGAACCTCCGACCTCACGGTCCCGAACCGTGCGCTCTAACCAGGCTGAGCTATGCCCCGGGAGTTCAGTCGCGCCGGAAGGCGCGAAAAAGAGACGCGGATTCTAGGGGAACCGCGCAGCCGGGTCAAACCGGCTTCCCGCGATGTTCATTCCGTCAGAAGCGCCAGGCCAGTCCGGTGCTGATGATCAGCGGGCGGACGTTCATCGTCACCGATGACGATGTGCCGACGAATGCCGCCGTCGACTTCGTTTCGACCGGGATGTAGCGCGCATCGGCGAAGAGGCCCCAGCGCTTCGCAAGATTGAATTCGAGCCC
>JADGQU010000116.1 GCA_017881545.1 Gemmatimonadaceae bacterium | reverse complement strand
TTCAATCCGAACCTCACGCTGCAGCTCTTCGCGCAGCCATTCATCGCGACCGGGGCTTACTCGTCGTTCCGCGAGTTCGCGGCGCCGCGCACCGCCCAAAAGGTGATTTACGGGCAGGACATCGGGACGATCACCCGCACGCCGGCAACCGCTTCGAGCAGCGCGATCTACACGGTTGATCCGGACGGCGCGGGTGCCGCGGCTCCGTTCTCCTTCGGCGACCCAGACTTCACCTTCCGGTCACTGATCGGCAATGCAGTTGTGCGCTGGGAGTATCGGCCGGGCTCGACTGTGTTCTTCGTGTGGACGCAGAGCCGGACCGGAAACGATCCCAACGGCAATTTCGATTTCGGTGCGCAGAGGAGCGCAATCTTCCGCGACCGGCCGACGAACGTGTTTCAGGTCAAGGTGAACTACTGGCTCGGGCGCTGACGAGTGAATCATCGGCCGATTTCTGAGGTCAGGCCCTTGTAGTCTCCACATCCGATTTCGAAGTTTGGGCACGGCGATCCATACCTGGCGCCGATACTGAAGGTCTTTCCTTCCAATCGCCCATGCTCAGTCTCATCGGGATTGTCATTGTCGTCATCGGATTCGTCCTTCGGATAAATCCGCTCCTCGTGGTGACGGTCGCGGGGATCGCGACCGGTATCGCCAGTGGACTCGCTCCGCTGGAAGTGGTGGCAGCGTTTGGGAAGGCGTTCATCACGAGCCGGTACGTGGCGATTGTGTGGCTGGTTCTGCCCGTGATCGGCTTGCTCGAGCACGCGGGGCTCAAGGAGCGGGCGCGCGCCGTCGTCGCCGGACTAAGCGCCGCGACGACCTCGCGCATCCTGCTCGCCTACTTCGCCATCCGCCAGATCACGGCCGCGCTCGGCCTCACATCACTGGGCGGGCACCCGCAGATGGTGCGGCCACTCATCGCGCCCATGGCGGAAGGAGCGGCGGAGAACCAGTACGGCGAGCTGCCGCAGTCCGTGCGGTACAAGATCCGGGCGAATGCCGCCGCCGTCGACAACATCGCTCTCTTCTTCGGTGAAGACATCTTCATCGCGATCGGATCGATTCTGCTGATCAAAGGCTTTCTCGATCAGAACGGAGTTCACGTCGAGCCGACGCAGCTCGCGATATGGGCGATCCCAACCGCGATCTGCGCATTCATCATCCACTGCACGCGGCTTCTTCTGCTCGATCGTCAGCTGCGCGCGGAGCTGGCTCAAAAAGAAAAGAAAGCGTGATTACTCTCGAGCATATCTATTGGCTCACCGGCCTGATGATGGGCGGCGTCGCCATCGTCAATTGGCGCGACTGGAGCAACCCGCGACGCTTCAACAACACGGCGTTCTGGGGGATCTACGCGATCACCTTCGTCGTGGGATCGCGCTTGCCCGATCTCACTAACGGTTTCCTTGTCATCGCGATGGTGCTCGTCGCGAGCATCCGGGGTCTCGGGCAGGGCAAACAGGAAAGCGCCACGCGCGAGGAGCGTGAGGCGAGCGCGCAGCGCTGGGGAAACAGACTCTTCGTTCCGACGCTCACGATTCCGCTCATCACAGTGCTCGGCACTGTGCTGTTCAAGAAGATCACAATCAGCGGTGCGCCATTGGTGGACATCAAGCAGGTGACGGTGATCTCGCTGGCGATCGCAACAGTGGTGGCGCTCGCGACAGGGATGATCATGCTCCGGCCTCCGCTGCTTGCGCCAATCAAGGAAGCGCGCCGGTTGCTCGACGCGGTCGGTTGGGCCGCGGTGCTCCCTCAAATGCTCGCGGCACTCGGGGCGCTGTTCGCGATCGCAGGCGTTGGCAATGTCGTCTCCGGGTTGGCGCAGCGGTGGATTCCGCTCGACAACCCTTTTGTCGTCGTAACGACGTACGCCGTCGGCATGGCCGTGTTCACGATGATCATGGGCAACGCGTTCGCCGCCTTCCCCGTGATGACAGCGGGGATCGGCTTGCCGCTCATCGTTCACAAATTCGGCGGAGACCCGGCTGTCATGGCCGCGATCGGGATGCTGTCGGGATTCTGCGGTACGTTGATGACTCCGATGGCGGCCAACTTCAACATTGTCCCAACCGCGCTGCTCGAGCTCCCGGATGAGTATGCCGTGATCAAGGTCCAGATTCCGACGGCCCTCATGCTGCTCGGAGCGAACATCCTGCTGATGAACTTTCTCGTGTTTCGCCGCTGATGCCCGCTTCCACATCTCTCACGCCCACTCTCGCCCGCAAGTTCGCGCAGGTAGCTCTGGCACACCTGACACAGGAGTATCCGAACAAGCTCGAACATGTGATGAACAAGCGCTCCGACGTCAAAACGCCGCGCGAGCTGCATCCGGTCTTCTTCGGCAGCTTCGACTGGCACTCATCGGTGCATGGATACTGGCTGCTCGCCACTCTACTCCGGTTGTTTCCCGAGATGCGCGAGGCCCGAAAGATCGAAACGCTATTCGATGCGCAGCTCACTCCCGCCAAAGTGAAAAAAGAAGTCAGATATCTGGGACAACCGTTGCGAGCGACGTTCGAGCGGCCATATGGATGGGCATGGCTGCTGATGCTGTCGGCCGAGCTGAACCGACACGCGAGCGGGAGCGGCAAACGGTGGAGCGCCGGGATTGCGCCGCTCGCTGAGGTGTTCACTCAGCGCTTTCTCGATTTTCTCCCCAAGGCGACGTACCCGACCCGCGTAGGGACGCACTACAACAGCGCGTTCGCGATCACCCTCGCGCTGGAGTACGCGGAGGTCGCCGGCAACGACACCCTGCGGAAGGTTCTGGTCAAGAAAGCACGCGCCTGGTACGCCAAGGATTCGGACTGCCAGGCGTGGGAGCCTGGTGGTGACGACTTTCTGTCTTCCGCATTGATGGAAGCGGAATGCATGCGCAGGGTGCTGAGCACGAGCGATTTCACGAGCTGGCTCGACCGCTTTCTCCCCAGGCTCGCGGTGCGGGAGCCGGCGACGCTATTCACGCCTGCCATCGTGAGCGATCGCAGTGATGGAAAGATCGCTCACCTGGACGGGCTGAATCTGAGCCGCGCCTGGTGCTGGCGCTCGATTGCGGCGACGTGGCCCGCGAGCGATGCACGCCGAGGAGTAGCACTCGAGACGGCAGAGACACATTTCGCCGCGAGCCTGCCGCATGTCGCCGGCGATTACATGGGAACGCATTGGCTGGCTACGTTTGCCTTGCTGGCCCTGCTCTGACGTGAGACTCGCGTGACCGATCCAGACAAATCAGTGGCGCCAGTCGCGGAGGACGCCACCAGGCGCGCGGCTCTCGTTGCGCTCTTCATCGGGATCACGGCGATCGCGGCAGGATATGCTGCAGCGTTCAGTCACGGAGGAGCACCCACTTGGGCAGCGTGGCTCCTTGCACTCGGGATTCCAGTTGCCCTTGCGGCGATCATGATCCTCGGCGCTACGCGCGGACGCCGAGGGATAGGGGCGCTCAAGATTCCGTTCGCGTTTGTCGCCCTGGTACTTGTGATCGGCTTCGGCGCAGCGCTGGCACTGCCGGCCACTGAGGGCCCGCTCAGCACGCTCTGGCTCGGACTTCCAGCCCGGGCGGCGATCGTGATTTACGGAGTGGGCTTGCTTCCCATCGTAGTACTTCCCATCGCGTATGCGTTGACGTTCGAGACGCAGACGCTGAGCGCCGAAGATGTAGAGCGCGTACGCGCGCTTGCCCGCGAGAATAGGGCGGCCGAATCGAGCGCGGCGGGCGGGCCGAAGGGCGACAGGCCTCCCGGATGATCTCAGCCCCGAGCGTGAGCGCGCTTCTACAGGTCGCTTTGCCGAATGCCGCACGACCAGCGGTCGTGGCCGTCGGCATCCTCTATTTCGCCGTGGTCCTCGGGATCAGCGTCTGGGCGGCGCGGAGGACGCGGACCGCGCGAGACTTCTTCGTCGCCGGAAAGGGGATCGGACTCGTCGCGCTGACCGTGGCGTCGGTGTCGGTGTCTGTTTCCGGTTTTGCGTTCATCGGCGGTCCGGGGTTCATCTACGCCGTCGGGTTGGGCGCGATGTACATCGTGCTTCCCGCCGCGGTCACGAACGTTATGGGTGCATGGGTATTGGCGAAGCGCATGCGGCTCCTGGGCGAAGCCCGCTCACTGATCACGATTCCAGACGCGATCGGCGCCCGCTATCGGTCGCGGGCGGCGCAGGGACTCTCGGCCATCGCGATTCTGGTCGGAATTGTGGGATACATGGCGACGAACGCGCTGGCGATGGGAGTGGTGATCAATTCCATCTTCGGGGTGGGCCTCGGGTGGGGGATCTGGATCGGAATGGGTGTGACGCTCGCCTATTCCGCATCGGGCGGGATTCTCGCCGGGATCTACAACGATGTTTTTCAGGGAACGCTGATGGCACTCGCATCGGTGCTGGTTTTTCTTTTTGTGCTGAAATTCGGCGGCGGGCTGGGAGAGATCTCGCGCACGATACTCGCGCACGACGCGGCGTTCCTTGGCCCGTGGGGGAAGCTCACTCCACTCGCCGCGCTTTCCTTCTTCTTCGTTTTCTCGATGGGTTCGCTGGGACAGCCGCAGGCCGTGCACAAGTACTACATGCTGCGTGATCCGTTGCAGCTCAAATGGTATCCGCTGCTCAAGACGCTCGGCCTGGTGCTCGTGCTCCTATTGTATTTCGGCGTGGGAGTGGGCGTGAAAGCGTTTGTCCTCGGTGGACGTCTTGCTCCGCTCGCGAGCCCTGACCAGGCGACGCCAGCTCTCCTGCTCAACGTCACTCCTATAATTCTGGCGGCCCTGGTCTTCTCTGGTGTCGCGGCGGCGACTATGAGCGCGGCAAACTCGTTCATCAACATCGGCGCCGCGGTGGTCACGCACGACCTGCCGGTTGCTTTCGGAAAGCGGGTGAAGAATGAGCTGCGATGGGGAAGAACGGTAACGGTTCTAATTGCCATCGCGGCCGCGATCACGGCGCAGCGGTCGGGGACGATGGTGGCATTCCTCGGGATCTTCGGATGGGGTCTGTTTGCCTCGACGCTAGTGCCGGCGCTGGCAGTGGGGCTCAACTGGCAGGGCGCGACCCGTGCCGGAGCAATGGCGTCGATTGCAACGGGGCTCGTCGTAACGCTCGCGCTGGAAACCGCGGCCTACTGGAAGGCTTTTACATTCCCCGCCGGTGTGACCGCGTCGGCGGTCGCAATGGTGTCTTCGTTTCTGGTGTTCTTCGTCGTGTCGTGGCTCACTCGACGTGACGCGCCAGCAGAGTTAGACCCTGATGTGAGATTGGTGATGGAGCTCTGAGAGCGAGATAAACGCGGTGGCCGAAGCGCCTCTCACTCTGTCGCGGTCTTCTTCTCTTTCTGGGTCTCCATCACGCGGACGCTCTTGGTGTTGACGAATTCGTGGATGCCGAACTCCCCGAGCTCGCGGCCGAATCCTGAATTCTTGACGCCGCCAAATGGCAGCCGCGTATCAGATACGACCATGCCATTGATAAAAAGAAGTCCCGACTCGATCTCGGCGATGAGCTGATTCCGCTCGGCGTCGTCGCGAGTCCACGCCGACGCGCCCAGACCAAACGTCGTCCCGTTGGCGATGCGGATCGCATCGGCGAGATCCTTGGCCTTGAACACGGATGCAACCGGCCCGAACAGCTCTTCGCGCGCCGCGGGCGCATTGGCTGGAATGTCGGTAAGAACGGTCGGCGCGTAGAAGTATCCCTCGCGATCAAGCTTCTTTCCGCCTGTGGCAACCTTGGCACCGGCGGCGACCGATGCCTTTACCTGCTCATCGAGCTGGTCGCGAATCGCTGCCGTCGCCTGGGGTCCGAGCTCGGTCATCTCGTCCATCGGGTCTCCGATCCGCAACGCTGAAACGCCAGCGACGAATTTCTTGAGGAATTTGTCGTAGATCTTCTCGTGGATGATGAATCTCTTGGCGGCGATGCACGATTGGCCGTTGTTGATCATCCGGGCCGTCACCGCGGTCGAGACCGCACTGTCGAGATCGGCGCTCGGCATTACGACGAACGGGTCGCTGCCACCGAGCTCGACGACCGACTTCTTGAGATTCTTGCCGGCGGCACTCGCGACGGATCGGCCAGCTCCTTCGCTGCCGGTGAGCGTGACCGCGGTGATGCGATTGTCGGCGATGATTCCCTCGACCATCTCGGATCCGATCAGCAGGGTCTGAAAAACGCCATCGGCGAACCCGGCGCGGCGAAAAATCTCTTCGATGGCCAGGGCGCACTGCGGGACGTTCGACGCGTGCTTGAGGACACCGACGTTGCCGGCCATTAGCGCTGGTGCCGCAAAACGAAACACCTGCCAGAACGGAAAATTCCAGGGCATGATTGCGAGCACGACGCCGAGGGGCTGAAAGGCGACCCAGCTCTTGCCGCCTTCCATTTCGACGGGGCGATCAGCAAGAAACCGCTCCGCATTGTCCGCGTAGTAGCTGCACGCTGTCGCGCACTTCTCGGCTTCGGCGACACCAGCCTTGATGGGCTTTCCCATCTCGAGCGTCATCAGCTGCCCAAGCTGGCGCGATTCCGCGACCAGTATTGTGGCGGCCTTCCGCATGCGGCTCGCGCGATCGGCGAAGGATGTGCGCCGGTGCTCGCGATAGGCGGCGGCGCCTCGGTCAAGTGCCTCGCTCACTTTCGCCGCGGAGAGTGGCTCGAAAGTGCGGACAGTTTTTCCGGTCGCCGGGTTAATGGTCGCGATGCTCATGATCAACGGCTCTGATTTACATTGTTGTCTATGACAAAGAACAAAGTCTGTGCGCTCGTCCTTTCATTTTTCGTGCTCGCCGGTTTCGACACCGCGTGCGGACAATCACAGCCAGGCGCTGTACAAAACCTGACTCAACCCCCACCGATTCGTCGGGAATTCAGAGGAGTGTGGATTGCGTCGGTGGAAAACATCGACTGGCCATCGCAGCCCGGGCTTTCTACGCAGGAACAGAAGGACGAGCTGCTGGGAATGCTCGATCGTGCAGTAGCTCTCCGATTGAATGCCGTGATTCTGCAGGTGCGTCCGGCCGCCGACGCGCTGTACCCGTC
>JADGQU010000427.1 GCA_017881545.1 Gemmatimonadaceae bacterium | reverse complement strand
AGTTTCAAAGCCCCGACGTTTCTGCGTCCCTCGCGGATCTCCCGCTGGAGGTAGCGAATGACTCGTTGCAGGTCGTCCTCACCAAAGCCCGCATGAAAAAGCTCATACCAGAGCCGTTCTACCCGCACATCCATTTTGAGGCGACCGAGGTGTCAGCGTCGACGACGGGCAATATCCTTTCGTCATCGAGTTGACAGAATACCGACTATCGGACGCAGTAGCCGTGGTCGGGCGCCACGTCGAGCATCTTCGACGCCGACGCCGAACCGCATTTGTACCTCCTTCTATCGAAGGGGAGGTCAAGATGGATCTCGCCCGATCGCCGAAAATTTTGATCTCCGGCGTCTACGTTCATACGAGCACTTCCGGCAGCGTCTGACATCAACCAGTCGAGCTTGAGATCCGTTCGGCACTTTCCAACGACATCGAAGCAGAGTTGTTCTTCCTCGTACTGAGGGAACCATCCTTCTATTTGGGCCTCTTCGGGCCATTGCTTCTTTCGGTACTCCGAGGGGGCATAACCTATGCGTGGGGCCTTCGGCTCGAATCGCCGAGACCAGACGAACAATGGATGCTCTCCCTCGAACCGTCTCCGTCGCGGAGTCCTTCGCCTCACGTCACTCTTTCGAGCGGCCACGCCGACGTGCGAAGGACCCGCTACGGACTCTGCTCGCGAACCTTTGCTCGGTCGTATTCCTCCCTGGTCTTCCACAGCGCCAACGTGATCGATGCGATTCTCCGCGCCAGCGTCAGCTTCGCCAGATTCGGCTTGGTCCCTCGCGCCAGCAGCTTCTGATAATCGGCGTGCAGCGGTTCTTCCGGAAGTTGGTTGATCACCGTCGTCGCTGCGCCCTTGAAGATCACCTTCAGCTGCCGGTTGTGATTGTAATTCAGCCCGCGCGTACGGTTCATCTGTACTCGCCGCCAGCCTCCGTCGGGACTCCGCGCCCAATCCGACGACGAGCGCATCACGATTCCAAGCCCGCAGTACGACCAGAATTGTCGCTTGGTTCGAAACCGTTCCGGCGTCATGACAATCGGTATCATCTGCGCTACCCGAATCGGCCCCAGTCCCGGGCAGCTCTGCAACACTTTGGCAATCGGATGCCGCCTCGCTTCTTCGAGCAGCTCCTGTTCGGCTCGCTTTCGCACTTCCACCAGTGCGTCGTACTGCGCATACATCGTCTCCGTCGCTGCGCGTGTCCCTGCCGGAAGTTGTTTGAGCGGCTCGACGCGACCCTTGGTCGAGTACACCGCCTTGCCCGTCACCTGGACCCCGCGCGACCGATACAAGCTCTTCAGTCGATTCTGCACGCGCACTACGTCGCGCACGATCATCGCATGCGCACGCCCCAGCTCCCGCAGCTCGCGATACACCCCGCGGTCCTTGTACACCCGCCGCTCGATCGTTCCCTTGCGCAATCGGTCGGCCAGCTTCACCGCGTCGAGCGCGTCGCTCTTCGGGCCGCGCTGCTCCTCGCCGATTCCCACCACCACCAGCTCGTGCACATGCGGCACCAGAATCTCGTACAGCCACGCGCTCTGCGTCCCTTCCTCGAGACACACGTGCAGTTCCCCCGTGATGCTCTTGAGCACCTCGATCAGCGCTTGCCCGTTGGTCTCGACTACGACCGTCTGCAGCACCTTGCCGCTGGCGCTCATCACCGCCAGCGTCGTGCTTGCCGCGTGCACGTCCAGTCCGATATATCGCTTCATCGGCGTCCTCCTCTCGATCGGTTGAATCTCGCAACTCGATCGTGTCGATCGGAGGACGCCATCTTTCAACCTCTGCCCTCGAGCGCTGCTCCGCAGCGCAACCGCGCGGCCCACGGTCCATCTTTTCGGCACCCACTTCCTGCTGCCGCGCGGAACGGCCTAGATTTTCGCCCGACGCCACCTTCGTATGATGCCTATACGCTGCCGGTGTGCGCGTCCGAGCAATATCCGCAAGGGCTGGGCGCGACCTTGCCGGTGCTCAAAGAGGCGCTGATGCGGGTGATGCCGCCGACGCGCTGGCTCGAGAAGCTCGACTTCAGCTGCTGCGAGACGCCGCTGTTCCAGCAGTTCCTCGCCAACGGGCGGCGCACCTTCATCGTCTGCGGCATGGAAACCCACGTCTGCGTCTACCAGACGGTGCGCGCGATGGTGGCGCGCGGCTTGCGCGTGCACGTCCCCATCGACGCGTGCCTCTCGCGCGCCAAGCAGAACTGGCGCGTCGGCATCGACCTCATGGCCCGCACCGGCGCCGTGCCGACCTCGACGGAGACGGTGCTGTTCGATCTGGTCAAGCGCGCCGAGGGCGAGCACTTTCGGGCGTTGACCAAGCTCGTCAAGTAGCGGGGGCCGCGCGGCGGATGCGGGGCTCGTACAAACAGGGGCCGGGCGTCAGCGGGGGTGGGCGAGCCAGTCGGTGACCTCGGCCAGCGGCTTGTGCTGGCGCGGGCCCGACTGGGCGTAGCCGGCGCGCGCCTGGGCCGCCAGTTGAAGGGCGCGCGGCCGCTCGCCGGTCGCCCAGAGCGCCTGCGCCAGGGCGAAGCGGACCCCGGCCAGCTGGATGCCGTCGCTCGGCTCCTGCTCCTGGATGGCCAGCGCGCGTTCGAGCGGCGGACGCGCCGCCGACGGAGTGTGGTGCGCGAGCGCGATCCGGCCCATGCCGAAGAGCGACTCGATGAGGAGCGGGTGCTTCGCTCCCACCGCCTTCTCCAGCACCACCAGCGAACGGCTGAAATGCTCGACCGCCTCGTCGAGCC
>JADGQU010000426.1 GCA_017881545.1 Gemmatimonadaceae bacterium | reverse complement strand
GGCGGATCCCGTCTGTCCTTCGAAAGCACGAACTCATAGAAAGGTTGCGTCGCCGTGCCGCCCGCGTTTGGGCGAATCAGTAGCCTGACGTCGTGCGGCGGCCGCCTTTCGACGGCGTCACTCGGCGTGGTCGCGCGATTGCCGCGCACGACCACGCCGAGGACGAGGCCGTTCATCTCGCTTAAAGCATGACCCATCGCCGCGTGGCCATTCGTCGCCATGTGCTGGGTCGACGCGGTGCGCGGCATCCCGAGCGGGCCGCTAGCGCGGAAGTGATCGGGAAGATGGCAGTGAAAGAGCCAGTTCCCCGGACGCTCGGGCACCCAGACGAGCGACAGCGACCATCCGGGCATCATCCGTTCGGTGTTCGCCATGCGCCGCTCCGCCGGTGCGTACGTCGTGTCGCTTACGCCGTCACCGCGCGCGTCAACGCGATAGTAGAAACCATGCAGATGCATGGGATGGCTGTCCGCGCTGCCGTTGATCAGGCGCCAGCGGACTGTGTCGCCGACGTTGAACTCGAACCGTTCGGTGTGGGGCCACGAACGACCGTTGATCACGGAGAGGATGCGCGTCCGGCGCGCGAGCACGCGTCCGGCCGTGTCCGACCATACCCCAAATATGAACACGCGATCGGCGGGTACTTTCCGTCCTGCGGGATCGACGACGATCGCTCCCGTCAGCTGCGAGTCGTCGCCAGCGCGCCAGTCGATCGTTTGCCCAGCCGTCGATCCGTAGTAGTAGTAAGTGCCCGGGGCATCCAGCCGGAACCGAATCGTTCGCGAAGCGCCGGGCGCAAGTTCGATCGGACCCGGCGGCGTCAGGGCTGGCGATGGCGTCGCGCTGCGATCGTGCAAACCACGGAGCGTCAGGATGTGGTCGAGCGTATTACGAATCGTCAGCGCGATCTCGGTACCTGCCGGCACCCGAATGAGGGGTCCCGGAATTCGCGCAGGCCCTCCGTCCTCCGCGAAGGCCGGCACGGTGGCACCCGGCGCGTCCTCGCCATCCGGGTGCCAGTCACCCAACCGAGCGTCCAGCCGCAACGTGAGGACGCCGGCACGGAGACGGCCTGCGGGACGACGGTTGTCGTTGACGACGACGCGCGCCACGCTATCTGCGCGAGGCGTCGCGTGCTGCGCAACCGGCCCCTGCGCGAGCAGCATGGCGCCGGCAATGATGGAGAACGGGGCCGAGCGAAGACTCGTCATCCGATCTCCTGTGGGAAGAGCCTCAAAATGCTCGTGTCCGAGCCGGCATGTCAAACGCCTTTCTTGCGATTGGCCGCCCTGATCTTCACGTTTCCTCATCCATCGCTGCGCCTTCCGAAAACGCCCTGCCCAGCCGCGAGGCAATCCCAATGACCGACCAGCTCTCCCGCCGCACGTTCGCCAAACTCGCCGGCGTCGCCGCGCTCGGCGCCTCGACCGTTCCCCTCGCCGCGCAGGCGGAGCAGATCGCCCAGGTAGCGACGCTCCAGACTCGGGCAGCGCGCTCGTTCCCGACCGGCTTCCTCTGGGGCAGCGCAACCGCGTCCTATCAAGTCGAGGGCGCCGTCGCCGAGGACGGACGCATGCCCTCCATCTGGGACACGTTCTCCCACACGCCCGGCAAGGTCGCCAACAACGCGAACGGTGACATCGCCGACGATCACTACCATCGCTACAAGGGCGACATCCAGCTCATGAAAGCGCTCGGCGTCAAGGCATACAGATTTTCTATCGCGTGGCCGCGCGTCTTTCCGCAAGGCAGCGGCGCGCCCAATCCCAAAGGGCTCGACTTCTACAATCGCCTCGTCGACGAGCTACTCGCCAACGGCATCGAACCCTTCGCCACCCTCTACCACTGGGACCTGCCGCAGGCGCTCCAGGATCGTGTCGGCGGATGGGAATCGCGCGACACTGCGCAGGCGTTCGGCAACTACGCGGGCTACGTGGCCGAGCATCTCACCGATCGCGTGAAGCACATCTTCACGATCAACGAGTTCAACGCTTTCATGGAGCTGGGTTACGGCATCGGCATCCACGCACCCGGACTCAAGCTACCGAAGCCGCGGTTCTACCAGGCCCGCCACAACGGTGTGTTGGGACACGGGCTCGCGGTGCAGGCCATCCGCGCCAAAGGGAAGGCGGGCACCAAGGTCGGCATCGCAGAAAACCTGGCGGTGGGCGTGCCCGTGATCGAGACGCCCGAGCACATCCACGCGGCGGAGCAGGCGACGCGCGAGATGAACGCCCAGTACCTCACCGTCATCATGGAGGGGAAGTACACCGACGCGTACCTCGCGCGCATGGGCGCTGACGCACCGCACTTTGCGCCGGAGGATCTCAAGACGATCTCGACACCTATGGATTTCGTCGGCACCAACATCTACCAGCCGACGTTCGTCCGCGCCGACGCGTCGCCCAGCGGTTTCGCCATCGTTCCGAATCCGCCGTCGTATCCGCACATGGCGTCGCCGTGGCTGTTCAATGGACCCGAGGTGTTGTACTGGGGACCGCACCATGTCGCGAAACTCTGGAACGTGAAGGAGATCTACATCACCGAGAACGGCACCTCGTCGTCGGATGTCCCCGCCGCGGACGGCCAGGTGTACGACACCGACCGCATCATGTACCTGCGCAATTATCTCAGTCAGCTCCAGCGCGCCGTGTCCGACGGCGTGCCCGTGAAGGGCTACTTCCTCTGGAGTCTGATGGACAACTTCGAGTGGGCCGACGGTTACACGAACCGCTTCGGCCTCCACTACGTCGACTA
>JADGQU010000425.1 GCA_017881545.1 Gemmatimonadaceae bacterium | reverse complement strand
TGACCGACACCGTGCGAGCCGTACTGCAAAAACTCAGCGACGAACACTCCACTCCCATCCTCGCAGGCGCGGATTCGATTCTCCTCGACATTTTCATCCATGTCGAGCAGCACCCCGACACCGTTCCAGCGTTTCGACATCTCTTTCGCGCTACGATTCCTCACTACAGGCTGCAATTCAGTGAACCGGAATGGCCAAAGAACGCGACAGGACCCAGATACCCAAGCATCGCGGAAAGGGCGCGCGTTACGGACAGCGTCGATCTGGATTTTACGGTTCTACCGGACGGAACGGTGGCTCCCCAGTCCGTTGACTTGAAGGCGGCTCATTACACGGACTTCATTCGAGCGGTATTCGACAGGATCGTGACGATTCACTACATACCAGGACGAATTGGCAGCTGTCCGGTTGCTACCGCGACGGGACAAAAGTTCATCTTCAGACTGCCGTAGGATCGGCAGGCAGCTGACCGCGCCCGAAGACCTAAGGGCGGGTGAATGTGGCACAGGTTGCCGTTACCCGCCGCCCGCAAGCGCTCGAATAAAACCTTCTCCCATCTCCTCGATCTGCCATCGCCGCAAGTCGGGAACCCCGGCAAGATCCTGGACAGTTTTCGCCCCGCTCCGCGCGACGTTCTCGAGCCTTTCTCGTGAACACAGGACGCCCGGATCTAGCTCGAGTCTCGTCGCCGCCGCATCTCGCACCGATTTGAGCCGCGCGACCTTTTCGTCGAAGTCGCGATCCTTGTTCCAACGCTGACCCTTGGGGAATTTCGGCAGATCAGCCTCGGCGGCTTCCATCCCACGCCGGACGGCGGCGATGACATCGGCCCCGGCGCGATCGATGATTCCCTTCGGCATCCCCTTGATCCCGCCCAGCTCGGAGACGCTCTTCGGCGCGGTGCGAGAGAGCTCGAGGAGAACCTCGTTGCCCATCACCCGGAACGTCGCGCGATCGAGTTGTCCCGCGACAGCGTCGCGCCAGTTGGCGACCTCACGCAGAACGGCAAGCTCGCGACGGGAGAGGTCGCGCGCACCCTTGATGCGCAGGAATCCCTCCATGCTCTCCTCAGCCTCCCAGCGCGTTCCCTCGAGGCGAGCGAACTCCTCCTCTGCCCAGTGCATGCGCCCGCGACGCTTCAGCTCGCCCTTCATGTGATCCTTGAGCTGGAGCAGATACCGGGTGTCCTGCGCGGCGTACAGCAGCATGTCTGGTGTGAGCGGACGCATCGACCAGTCGGCGCGCTGGTGCTTCTTGTCCAGCTTCACGTCGAAGAACTGGTCGAGGAGCGCCGCGAGCCCGAACGACTTGATTCCCAGCAGCTGCGATGCCACCCGGGTGTCGAAGATGTTGGTAGCGTGCCAGCCGTAGTCCTGGTGGAGTAGCCGCAGGTCGTAATCGGCGTCGTGGAAGACGACCTCTACCTTCTTGCTCTCGAGCAGCTGGCCCAGCTTCGCGGGCGATCCGATCGGGAGTGGATCGATGATCGCACTCTCCTCCCGCGTCGAGATCTGGAGCAGGTAGATGCGATCGAGAAAGCGATGAAAGCTCGCACCCTCGGTATCGAGGGCGAGCTCTTTCACATCGGATATTTCGGTGAGAAAGCGGTCTACCTCGGCCACTTTGTCGAGATAGAGAGCGCCCTCCGTCTTGGCGGGAGGCATCATCATCTAATCTAGCGCCTTAATGGTGTAGCGGCCCTCGGGCGTTAACTTTCCTCGCGGGGCACACACACTCGACGATCTGATGACTGAAGACCTCAAGATTCACATTTATCCAAGCGACTGCGACTCGGTGGGGCACGTCAATCACGCCCACATGCTGACTCTCCTGGAGCGCGCGCGCTGGTCGGCGCTCGAGCGCCACATGTCGTACGACGAGTACATGAAGTCGAACCTCTGGGCGGTCGTGCGAAAGGTCGAGGCGTCGTATCAGGCTCAGACTTTCCCCGGCGACGATATCAGCATCCGGACGGGACTCACGTCCGTCGGTACTACGAGCTTCGTCGTCCGCCAGGAGGTACGGAATCAACGCGACAAGGTAGTGTGCGATGCATCGATCGTGTACGTAACCGTATCGAATGACGGAAAGCCGATTCCCGTTCCCGATCAGTGGCGGACGCTCTTCGCTCCGTGGGACGAGGAAAAACCCCGTTGAGCGTAAGCGCATCGGAGCAGTCGGTTCCCGCCCAGATCGGCGCGATACTGTTCCGGCACCGCGGCTGGCTGCCTCTTCTCTTCCTGGGAATCCCGCTGGTGATGCCGGGGTCCACGTCTCCGTTTCGCTGGGAAGTCGGGCTCGCGCTGATCGTGATTGGTGAGGCGATTCGTCTGGCGGGTGTCGCGGCCGCGGGCACAGTGACGCGCCGCCGCTCCCGCAACGTGCAGCGGCTGGTCACCTACGGAATCTTTGCGTGGGCAAGAAACCCTCTCTACATCGGCAACTTTCTGATCTGGCTGGGATTCGTCACGATCTCGGGCGTGCTCTGGTTTCTGCCGATTGCGGTGCTCCTCTTCGCCGTGGAGTACGAGCTGATCGTCCGCTACGAGGAAGGCGTGCTCGAGTCGATCTTCGGCCGCGAGTACCTCGACTACAAGAATGAGACGCCGCGCTGGATCCCCCGTCCGCCGAAAGGCCCGCAAGCTGTCGGAGAGCACCACTGGGCCGAGGCGTTCCGGAGCGAGATCAGCACCTTCCTGCAGTACGCGGTCTCCGGACCGCAGTCGGTCAAGCTGATCACGGGTCTGCCGGCGTACGCC
>JADGQU010000115.1 GCA_017881545.1 Gemmatimonadaceae bacterium | reverse complement strand
GCAGTGGGTCGCTGGCCGGAAAGCTCTGCTCCACCATTTTGTCCAGACGCCGCTCGTCGATGGCGTCCACCAGCAGCTCCACCAGCTTGGCGCAGAAAGCAGGAAGATCGTCCGGCTTCCGGCTTGTCAAAAGGTTCTGGTCAACCTGCACCTGCTTGTCCACCCACGCCCCACCGGCGTTCCTGACGTCCGTCTCCAGGCTCGGCCACGACGTGATAGTCCTTCCGCGAACCGCATCGGCTTCGACGAGCAGCCATGGTCCGTGGCAAATCGCGGCGACGGGCTTGTCCATCTCCATGAATTGGCGAACGAAGTTCACAGCGTCCTTGTTCGTGCGCAGCTTGTCGGGATTGGCCACCCCTCCCGGCAGCACCAGGGCGTCAAAATCGCGAGCTGTCACCTTGGCTACCTCGACATCAACGTGGAATTGCTCTCCCTTCGCGTCGTGGTTCATCGCCTGGATCTCGCCCGGCTTATCGGAAACGAGCACAACGTCGGCCCCCGCCTGCTTCAGCGCGCTCCATGGCGCTGTGAGCTCCACCTGTTCCACACCGTCGGTGGCGAGGAATGCGACTTTGCGCCCCTTGAGCTGACTGGACATTGCGATCTCCGGTTGCGGTTTGGCGTTCGGCCGAGGGTTTGATTCAGGTCAGAAAATGTGCCAGCGTTCGGGCATTGCAAGGCACCTGCCCCGCGACTCCGCGGTGACCATATTTCGACGTGCCGATCATCGAACTTTACGGACATGAGCACCTGCGCGAGCGCTTCGGCGAAAGCATCGGTGCCGGAACGCTGCCGGCGAGTCTGTTGTTCCAGGGATCGCGCGGAGTTGGCAAACAGCGTCTCGCTCTCTGGCTGGCGCAGCGCCTCCTTTGCGAGGAGGCGCCCGCGGGCGCCCGTTTGCAGGCTGGGTCAGGTTTGCCGGCGAGTTGCGGCACATGCAAAGCCTGCCGTTATGTCGCCGAGCTGACTCATCCGGACCTGCACTGGATCTTTCCGCGGCCACGGCTCAAGGACTCCGATCCCGATCTCGCGCAAGTGCGGGACGATTACGCCGAGGCGACGGTGGAACGGGCAGCGGCGAACGGACTCTACGCCGCTCCATCCGGGACGGAAGGGATATATGTCGCCACCGTCCGGTCCCTGGTTCAGCGAGCGGCAATGTCGCCGGCAATGGGAAGCCGGAAGATATTTATCGTCGGCGATGCTGAGCGGATGGTTCCGCAGGAAGGGTCGGACATGGCGGCGAATGCGTTCCTCAAGCTTCTCGAGGAGCCGCCCTTGGACACGACTATCATCCTGACATCGAGCGAGCCGGGAGCACTCCTGCCAACCATCCGCTCACGCGTTGTGGCGGTCAGGGTTCCGCTCGTCCAGGACAGCGCGGTCCGCGCCTTCGTGGAAAATCCGATCGTCAAGAAAGCACTCGACGCCAAATCGAAAACGAGCACCTCCGAGCGCGTGCGCGCGGCCGCCGGCGCGCCGGGAAGACTTCTCACCGGTGAGAGCGACGCCAAGGCGACGATCAACGCGCGCAAGATCGTCGATGCAGCGACGAGCGCGCGTCCATCGCTGGCTTATTCAACTGCAGTCGCACAGGGTGCCGCGGGCGCGCGCGGCGGCTTCGCGGATACGCTCGACGCGCTCGTCGAGCTACTCGGTGAGCGCGCGCGGGATGCGCTGCACCGCGAGGATGTCTCTGCCGCCGCGTCGGCGGCGAGGGCGGTCGATGCGGTTCTCAAGGCGCAGACGTACGCCGGTGGAAACGTAAGCCCCCAGCTCATCACCTCGAAGCTGATTCGCGAGCTGACCGCGACGCTGAAATGAGCGAGCTCACGCATCTGGACGCCGAAGGGCGAGCCCGCATGGTTGACGTCGGAGAAAAAGCGGAGACCGCCCGCACTGCGCGGGCGGAAGGCTCGATAACGATGAGTCTCGAAGCGCTGGATGCGATCGAGCGAAATGCCCTCGCGAAGGGGGACGCCATCGCCGCCGCGCGCATCGCCGGCATGATGGCGGCAAAACGGACGGCCGAGCTCATTCCACTCTGTCACCCGATCGCCCTGACTGACACCGGTGTGGATCTGGAACTCGACCGATCGCTACCCGGACTTCGCGTCACGGCGTGGGCGTCGACGCGCGGAAGGACGGGAGTCGAAATGGAAGCGCTCACTGCCGTCACCGTCGCTCTGCTCACGGTATACGACATGGCGAAGGCGCTCGACCGCGGGATGGAGATCTCCGACGTGCGCCTCACCGAAAAGCGCGGCGGGAAAAGCGGGGATTGGAAGCGAAAGTAGCCGGGGACCAAAATGGCGTGGAAGCGCTGAGGCGCGCGCGACCAGCGGCGAATCCGAAACAGTGCCGGCTCAAACCGGCGGCAGGCTCAGCACTTGATCTACCGCCAGAATCCCGCTCGACCTGAACGGCTCCATGTGGACGAGCACGTTGACGGCGCTTGGAATTGCCGCCAGGATCGAGTACTTCACCTTCGCGGCGATTTCGTGGGCGTCTTCGAGTGAGATCGAGGGGTCGGCCTGCACGTGAAGGTCCACATAAAAGCCCAGCCCTGAGCGTCGCAGTTTCAGATTTTCCACGTTCCGGACGCCGTCCACCGAGCACGCCGCGACCATCGCGAGCTCCTTGACGGTGCTGTCCGGCGCTTCATCCATCAAACCCGAGATCGCGGGGCGGAGCGTCCGCACTCCGTTCACCGCAACCAGTCCGGCAGCGACAAGCGCGGCCCAAGCGTCGGCGCCTTCCCAGCCCTTTCCTCCCAATAGCGCGATGCTGATTCCGATGAACGCAGCGAGAGAGCTGATCGCGTCCGCCCGGTGGTGCCACGCATCGGCGGTGACGGCGGCGCTCCCAACATCCTTGGCGACACGCGATACCCGCCGGTAGAGAATCTCTTTTACGATTATCACGCCCGCCGCCACGAACAGCGTAAATGGCGACGGAAGAAGGTGAGGTGTGCGAATCTCGCGAATGGCCAGGATCGATATCCCGCCCGCGGCGCCAAGCAGCATCAGCGAAACCACTGCGGCGGCAAGCGGCTCGGCCTTGCCGTGGCCGTATGGGTGATCTTCGTCGGCAGGGCGAGAGGCGATGCTCAGGCCCATCCAGACGATCAGCGACGAGAAAATGTCGGCCGACGACTCGACGGCGTCGGCCACGAGCGCGTTCGCGTGTCCGACGATTCCCGCGATGAGCTTGACCAGCACCAGGACCACATTTATCAGCAGGCCGGCCTGCGCCCAGTGGATGCTCCGGCGCGTCGCGCTATTCACCGCGGCAGCTTGACTCTAAAGGTCGGCTGTCTCCAATCGCTCGGCGGCCGCGTTGATGCGCGCCGCGTAAGCCTCCGGATCCTCTCCGGGTACGCGAAGGGGAATCACAAAATCTGGATTCTCCGGCGGATTGGAGAAGGGGGTGTTCACGAAGAGGTCTCCTCCGCGAGCGATCACCGCCGCCTCGAAGCGATCGATGGCGGTCATCATGTCGTCGAGATGCGCGCTGGTCTCGCGCCCAGTGAGGAGCACGCCCTTCTGCCGCAATCGCCCAGCGAGCTCGAGCGCGGTTCCATCTCGCTCCTCGCGACGGTGCGGGTCGAGTGCCTCCTGCTGCGCCTCAAAGGATTCCTCTCTCATCCAGCCTCCAATGGTTCGGGTTTGCGGATATAACTGCAAATCCCGTGATACCCGTCGTGAAAGCTGCGACATTACATCGATTCCGTCGAGGCCAATCGAAATGTCCCGAGCATTCGTAAAAGAAGATGCCGGGTGGGGTGATCCAGGGAAACGCTATTCCCTTCCCGCCCGCACAGATCCCGGCTACGATCAGGCGGCGGCCGAGGCGTTGCTCGAGGCCGCGCGATCGGGCGACACGGGAAGTGCCGAGAGCGCGACGGGCTACTACTGGGGCGAAAAAAAGCTGCGCCCGTTCGTGGAGGAGATTCGTTCGCGAGCAGAGCGCGAAGGAGACGAGCGGCTCGCGCAGCTCGCCGAAAGATTTCTCCGCTAATCGGCACCTCTTGCCGATCGGTTGGAGTGTTTGCTACATACTAGCGGCCACTCACCTTCGCACTACGCCGGAGATCTGGTATTTGAAGCCTCGCCATTTTTTCGTTTGGCCAATGCTCCGCGAGCGGGACAAGTGATCTCGACACGCGCGCGCGTCCTGTTGGTTTTTGTTGGCCTCGGCGCGGCCGCCCTGAGCGGCGCGTGCAACAGCGGTGACGATCGGTCGAGCACCCGCATCCGGGTGATCGATTCGACGTACACCCAGTCCTGGCAGCCGATGGAGGACACCGGGACCGTTTATCGGATTGAAGTTGTCTCTCCGCTCGGCGCTGACACGATTCGGAACGTCATTCCACCGGCGCCGATTCTGGTCGGTGACAGCCTCGTCATCGGGCTCCTTCAGCTCTCCGAGGATTCGTCGACGCCGCAACGACAAATCTTCCGGCTGCGTCTTGGCACGCACCGCATCGAAACAAGTCCGATACCCGACGACGTCTGGTCGTCATATCAGGATCTTCTCGTCTCTCCGGATGGACACTACCTCGCTTACGTTGGTGAGGATACTACGCCCGCGAATCCCGGCACCTACGGGATAGTGCGCGATCTCAAGACCGGAGAGACGGTGGTCAAGGGCCCGGGTGGTGGCGGATGCGACTGCGACGAAGACTTCAATCACGCGCGGTGGTTCGCGCCCGACAGCTTCGAGATCGCCGTCGCGCACCGGAGCAGCAACGGCACCTGGCAGCGGCTATCCGGCAAAGCCTCAGCTCGCCGGACGGTGGTTGATACATTGAACGACGAACCGGACTGGCATTGATGGATCCCACACGCGCTTTTCTCCGCCACACGCTGGCCACGATCGCGTATCGGGCGGCCAAAGTCGAGCGTTACGCGCCTCCCGGATTCGGTAACTTTCAGCTTGGGAAAGCTGCCCGCACGCCGGTGCAGATTGTCGCGCACATGGGTGACCTGTTCGACTGGGCGCTCAGCATGGCGCAGGGGAAAGCCGAGTGGGTGCAATCCAAGCCGCACGCGTGGAGAAAGGAAGTGCAGCGGTTTCACGCGTCCCTTCTCGAGCTCGACAGGTACCTCGCGTCGGATGCGCCCCTCGGTGCCACAGCCGAGGAGTTGTTTCAGGGTCCGATATCCGACGCGCTGACCCACATCGGTCAGATTGCGATCTTGCGGCGGCAGGACGATTCTCCGGTTCGCTCCGAGGTTTACGCCAGCGCGGACATTGCGCCTGGTCGCGTCGGCGCTGAACAGCCAACGAATCCATTGGAGTTCGACAGCCCGCCCGTGGCTCCTGTAACCTGACGCTCCCGAGTATCGTAGAGACTACCTATGCAGCAGACAACCGTCCAGGTACCCGCGCGTCCCAGTGACCCCATCGTGGTCGTTCAAGGGACTCAAGGATCCCCGTCGATCACGCTTCCGATGCCACGGACGTCGAGAGATATCGACGCGCTCAATGCGCGCCGCGAAGAGCTCTCGAGGCAACTCATATCGGTGGACGGCCGGCGCTCGAAATTGATCAGCCAGCTAAAACAAACCGCGGATCCCACGGCAATCAAAGGACTCCAGGACCGGCTCGCGCTACTCGACTCGCGTCAGCTCCAGCTGGAATCGGATATTCAGCTGACGGGTGAGCAGCTGACGAGTCCGGCCGCAGGATTCATCGCCAGCACCGCGGCCCCGCCGGTTTTCGCCGGCCTTTCACAGAAAGAGATAATGACTCTCTCAGTGCTATCGATCGTTTTGATCTGGTTTCCGCTGGCGTTCGCTGCTGCCCGCTCGCTGTGGAAAAGGTCCAACAGGCCCGGGCTGCCGCCGACTGCATTCACTGAAACCGCTCAGAGGCTGGAGCGGTTGGAAGCTTCGGTCGATGCGATAGCCATCGAGATAGAGCGGGTATCGGAGGGGCAGCGCTTCGTTACGAAGCTTCTCTCGGAAAGCCAGCCGGCGCCGATGCTTGGCGCCGGCCAGCGCACTCCGGAGGCCGTCCGCGGCAGTTAGACCGCCGGCGACGCGACCTTTGGATTCGCGTCGGTCATGGCCTGCTGTCTCAGAGCCGCAGCGCCCATCATGCCGCCCAGGCCCATCGACTCAACGACGTTGCTTGGAACGACCATCAGCGCGCCCTTCTC
The DNA here is from genome assembly GCA_017881545.1 of Gemmatimonadaceae bacterium. Lineage (GTDB taxonomy): Bacteria > Gemmatimonadota > Gemmatimonadetes > Gemmatimonadales > Gemmatimonadaceae > UBA4720. The sequence goes on along the minus strand of JADGQU010000115.1, from coordinate 908 downwards.
CTTGAGCCCTTCATACAGGATGTTCATCGCGCGCAGGTGCAGCGCCGTCGGATTGTTCTCGTAGGACTTCGCCGCCTCGAAGAACAGGTGCGCGATCTCCACTTCCGCCTGGCCGAGGATGATGCGCGCCGATTTCTCGCGTGACGCCTGCGCTTCGCGGGACATCGCGTCCTGTAGCGAAGTCGGAATCACAATGTCGCGCATTTCTACTGATTGTACCGTGACTCCCCAGGGATTTGATCTCTGATCGATCAAAGCCTGTAGCTCGGCCTCGATGCGCTCGCGTCCACGCAGTAGATCGCTCAGCGAAGTGCGGCCGATGATGTCGCGCAAGCCGGTTTGGGCGGCCCAGCTGACGGCTTGAGCGTAGTCCTGAACTTCCAGCGCCGCCTTCTCGGAATCGTGGACCATCCAGAAGAGCACGGCGTCGACGTTCACCGGCACAGTGTCCGACGTCAGAGTCTCTTCAGCGGCGAAGCTCGTCGTGATGACGCGCTGGTCGATGTAGATGGTGATCGTCTCGATGAAGGGCGTAATCCAGAAGAGACCTGGACCGCGAAGCCCGGTGTACTTGCCGAGGCGAAGCACGACGGCGCGCTCCCACTGCTTTGCAATCTTGGGCGATTGCGAGAGAAAAACCCCGATCAGAAACAGCAGGAGGAAGAGCGGATTCTGTGTCGCGGCCATCAGCGGAAGCGCGACGAGCACCGACCCCAACAGAATGGTGACTGAGACAACATTGGCACGACTCTGCGACCGCGAAGCTCGCAGCGCGCGGCGTGTTGCGAGAACTTCGTCCATGCCTGGCATTTATTTCTTCTCCTCGTTGTCGAGCTGAATGATTAGCTCTGGTAATGTGAATCCCAACAGGGCGGCATCACCAACGAAGCGTTGGATCAGCTCGCGCA
>JADGQU010000424.1 GCA_017881545.1 Gemmatimonadaceae bacterium | reverse complement strand
CCTCGCCGACCACATACAGAGATGCAAGTCGAAGCGAGCGCCTGACGTACGCGCAGATGTGTTAAGCTCGCGCCTGATCGCGCGCTACGATCCGGAGAGGCCGAGATCGGCCGAGCGCGCCTGCATGGACGCGATGACGAAGCTTATGTGCTCGTCGAGATCGACGCCCAGCTCATTCGCGCCATTCACCACGTCCTCGCGGCTCACGCCGCGCGCGAATGCTTTGTCCTTCATCTTCTTGCGCACCGATCTGGCGTCCACCTCGTGGACGCTCTTCGTCGGGCGAACGAGCGCTGTGGCGGTGATCAGCCCCGTCAGCTCGTCCACGGCGAAAAGTGTTTTTGCCATCTTCGATTCGCGGGGCGTGCTCGTGTACTGGGCGTGGCCGAGGATCGCCACGAGAATATCCTCGGGGTATCCCCTGGAGCGGAGCAGGCGCACTCCCTCTGAAGGGTGTTCCTCCGTCGGTGAATGCGCGTTGTTCGGGAAGCGCTCGTAGTCAAAGTCATGAATGAGTCCGGTGGTTCCCCAGCGGTCCTCGTTCTCTCCGAACTTTTGCGCATAGGCGCGCATCGCGCCTTCCACCGACAGCATGTGCTTGCGGAGCGATTCGCTCGCGGTGTACTCGTGCATGAGCGCGAGCGTGTCCGCTCGCGACGGCAGCGCGCTATCGTCAGTCATGGTGTGTCCAGTCTCCGGCGAATTGAGCATCGGCGTGTCGACCACTTTCCCGAAATCTATGAAGCCCCGCGCCTGATGGGGTCAGCACTTTGGAAGCGATTTCATCAGGAGGTGCGCAATGTCGATTGTCAGCTGGAGAGCGAGCAGAGCGCCGGCCATGATGGAGACGTCCAACCACGGACGCCGGCGCGGCGGAAGCGTGCGTCCGTAGAGCACCGCGCCGCCGACGATCACAATGGCCTCGACCACGAAGTCGGCGATGGGATGATCGTAAAGCCCGAGACCGATCATCGGGCCACCCGGCCACGTGGGCTTGTAGCCGGTGATCCAGTCGAGGAAAATGTGCGACAGGATCACAGCGGCGATGATGAGAGCACCGGCCCAGTCGCGCGTCGCGGCCGCGTACGCCGCGAATCCGACGAGCATCAGCAGCAGCACCGCCGGAATCGAATGCGTCAGCATCCCCTGCCGATTGTAGGTGCCGGCAAGGCAGAGACCGGCGTCGACCCAGTCGGGGATGTAAGTGGCGACGAGCAGCGCCAGCAAACCGATGCTCCTGCGCACGCGCTTCGCTGCCAGCGCGACGCCGATGTGGCCGATGTACATCTAGCGGCGGAAGCGGCGGTCGATCAACAGAGTCACCACCGTAGCGGCCAGAAGCGCTCCCATCGAGCGAATTGCGTAGAAGAAATGACTCCCGGAGACTTCGTCCGCGGTGGCGATCGCTACTATCCCTACGAGAGTGTTCGCGCCGAACTGTTCCAATATCATGTAGTTTCCTAAAGTTATACCTCGCTTCGCCAACTCGCCCGCCAATCAAGCCCATCGCCCGCCCCGCGACGACACTGATGCACGTCAAGAATCTCGAGTGCTCCTTCTGCCATCGCGAATACGAGGCGAGACGTCTCCACAACGTCTGCACCGAATGCGGCAAGCCGCTGCTCGTCCGCTACGATCTGAAGCGCATCTCCAAATTTCTCACGCGTCAGGCGCTCTACGCGCGGCGATCGGATCTCTGGCGCTATCGTGAGCTTCTGCCGGTCCGTCGCGAGGACAACATCGTCACGCTGGGCGAAGGGTGGACCCCCCTGCATCATGCCAAGAGCCTGGGTGCGGCGCTTGGCCTCACCGAGCTGTACGTGAAGGACGAGTCGCTCAATCCCACTCAGAGCTTCAAGGCGCGTGGGATGTCAGTGGCTGTGTCGATGGCAAAAGAGCTGGGGGTCACGAAGATTGCCGCGCCCTCGGCGGGGAATGCGGCCGGGGCTCTCGCCGCGTACTGCGCCCTCGGAGGCATCCAGGCATTTCTCTTCATGCCGCGCGACACACCGCGCGCGAACCTGATCGAATGCGAAGTCGCGGGCGCGCACATCACGCTGGTGGATGGTCTCATCACCGACTGCGGCGCTGAAGTAGCGAGGCGAAAGGAAGAGGAAGGCTGGTTCGACTTCTCGACACTCAAGGAGCCGTACCGGGTCGAAGGGAAAAAGACACTCGGCTACGAGATCGCCGAACAGTCCGCCTGGACGCTGCCGGACGTCATCGTATATCCGACGGGAGGAGGAACTGGACTCGTCGGAATGTGGAAGGCGTTCGACGAGATGCAGCAGCTGGGATGGATCGGCGAGAAGCGCCCGCGCATGGTGTCGGTCCAGGCGGCCGGGTGCGCGCCCATCGTTCGTGCGTTCGAGAAGGGAGAGCGCTTCGCGGAGGAATTTCCGAATGCCACCACGATTGCATCGGGGCTGCGAGTGCCGAAGGCGATCGGGGATTTTCTCATTCTCGATGCGATTCGTGAATCGGATGGGACCGCCGTCGCGGTCACTGACGAGGAGCTGATCGCGGGGGCGCGAGAGCTGGCGCGCAAGGAAGGGATCTTCGCCGCGCCAGAGGGAGGCGCGTGCGTGCCGGCGGTGCGCAAGCTCATCGAGCGGGGGAAAGTGAAGGCCGACGAACGGGTCGTGCTGTTCAACACGGGCGCAGGCATCAAGTATCTCGACGCCTTCGACAGCGAGATGAAGGAGCGGACGCCGCGGAGCCAGCGCCCGAGTGCTCTGGGGCCAGCGCTCCGGACGTAAGGGCG
>JADGQU010000423.1 GCA_017881545.1 Gemmatimonadaceae bacterium | reverse complement strand
CGGCGTGCCCGTGAAGGGCTACTTCCTCTGGAGTCTGATGGACAACTTCGAGTGGGCCGACGGTTACACGAACCGCTTCGGCCTCCACTACGTCGACTACGCCACGCAGCGTCGCACACCCAAGTTGAGCGCCGCGTTCTATCGGGAGGTCATCGCCCGGAACGCCGTGGCGTAGTGGGTGCCCTGGCGTGGGCCAGTGATTTCTCGCTTCGATCGTTATCTAGAACTCGTCGTCATTCAGGTTTCCCGGAAAGAGCCTCAGGTGTATTGTGGCTGCCGACGGGTCGCTGCCTGGTCGTGGCGCTGAACAGACTCGAAAACTGACCGGTCCACCCACTCGACTCATTAGACTTGACGCCGGCCTCGCCCTCGGTCGCTGAAGGCAAACCGATGGGACGACATGTATCGGCGATGATCGTTAGCTCATGGGTGAGCAGCTTGATACTGCTCTCATAGCCTCTTTCTTCCTGTGGCGACAATACGTATTCGGTAAGGTCTGATGTCGCCTTGATGCGATCGATCAATCCCAGTAGCCAGTGAAGACCGGTCAGGGCGAGGGTGGTCTGCCGGTAAACTTCTCCCCCCACGAGCTGCGTCAGGCGTTGCAGCTCCGCCACGTCCCCTTCCCCAAACAGATTGAAGTGGCGCAACTGGTTCACCGCGGGCCGATCCTTTGGAAGAGCGTTCACAACACCCTTCAGTCTGCGCGCGTGGTGGTATAGTGACTCGGCAGCTGCCTGCTTCGCTTCCCGCTGAAGCGCGGAGTTGAACTCTGCCTGCGCCTTCGTCGCGGCGGCGATGGTGTTGGTGAGCGCAACGTATTTTCCTGTGAGCCGCGCCAGAACGATCGTGACCACCAGGGATCCTATACTGACAAAAACAACGACGACACTGCCGAGCGCCTGCACTGCGTTGGTGTTGTTATTCAGCCACGTGACGAGAGCTTGCATTGCTAGCCGCCAAAGAAGGGTATCGCCAACAGGATTGCTGCAACGATACTGAGCCCAACCGATCCGTGCCAGACCAATCGGTACCGCGTAAGTTGGGTGAGCCGAACCATACGAAATTCAACGTACGACCGGCGGTTTCCGACAATCATGCTAAGGTTTTGCTAAGATTTGCGTCGCTAACAAACCCAACCTGCAATCGTACTTTTTCCTTTGGGTTACTAATGCGCCAACTCCAATTGAAAGCATCATGAACACGCGCCGACAATTCCTGATCCGTGCCCCGCTCGGCCTTCTTGGCGCAGCGGCGGCGTGTCGCGGACAGAATCAACAGGTCATCCCTGTCTCCGGCACGCCGGCTGGAACTCCGCACACTGGTGACCTCCCCGCTGGCGCTCCACCAACTTTCGGAACAGCGAACGCCGTGGGGCCTGAAGTGTCCACGACGACATTCGCCGAAGCGGAAAAGCTCGCGCAGGTCCAGATGACGAGCGCCGAACGCACAATGGCCGCCGCGACCTGGCGTGCGACGATGGCACCACTCCTCGAGCGTCGCGTTGGCCCGCGCAAGATCGCGCTCGAGTCCGATCTCGCCCCCGCGACGCGGTGGAACCCCGTGCTGTCCGGTGAAACTCCTCGCCCCGCAAAGGATCGCTTCGTCCGTAGCGCCAGTGATCCCGGTCCGCTGCCGACGAGCGACGCCGACATCGCGTTCGCCCCCGTCGCGCGGCTCTCGCGCTGGATCGAAACGCGCAAGCTCAGCTCCGAGCGCTTGACGCACATATATCTCGACCGCCTGAAGCGCTTCGATCCCCAGCTGCGATGCGTCATCACGCTCACGCCGGACGTCGCACTCGAGCAGGCTCGGCGTGCCGACGCAGAGATTGCCGCAGGCAAGTATCGAGGACCGCTACACGGAATTCCGTGGGGCGGCAAAGATCTTCTCGACACTGCTGGCATTCCCACCACTTACGGCGCCGAGCCATTCCGGAATCGCGTCCCGTCCGTGGATTCGGCTGTCGTGCGCCGTCTTCGCGATGCCGGCGCCGTACTCGTCGCTAAGCTGAGCCTCGGCGCTCTCGCTCTCAACGACATATGGTTTGGCGGCCAAACGATGAATCCATGGCTGCTCGAAGAAGGTGCATCCGGATCGAGCGCCGGTCCGGGCGCCGCCACTGCGGCAGGCCTCGTTGGTTTCGCCATCGGCAGCGAGACGCAGGGCAGCATCGTGAGTCCCAGCATGCGATGCGGCGTTACCGGGTTGCGTCCGACTTACGGCAGGGTGCCACGCACGGGCGCGATGACGCTGTGCTGGTCGTACGACAAGCTCGGCCCGATGGCGCGTAGCGTGGAAGACTCGATGCTCGTATTGCAGGCGCTTTCAGGTCCTGATGCTGGCGACGTGTCGAGCGTCCCCAGCTCGCTCGACTTCGATGCGGGCGCTTCAGTCCGCGGGTTGCGGATCGGATACTTTCCCAAGTGGATGGAAGAGAGTCCCGCCACTGATGTCGATCGTGCGACACTGGAGGCCGCGCGAAAAGTCGGCATGATCCCGACTCCGGTTTCGATTCCCGATTGGCCGTACGACTCGTTGAACGTCGTCCTCTTCGCCGAAGCCGCAGCTGCGTTCGAGGAGCTGACACTGAGCGGAAAGGCAAACGAGCTGCGCGTGCAAACGCCGGACGCCTGGCCAAACCTTTTTCGCGAAGCGCGATTTCTCTCGGCGGTGGATTTCGTTCAGGCCGATCGATTCCGCCGAAAGGTTGCGCGCGAGATGGAGCGCGTCATGTCGCAGGTGGATCTCCTGATGGACGCGCGGCG
>JADGQU010000422.1 GCA_017881545.1 Gemmatimonadaceae bacterium | reverse complement strand
GCACCAGGCACTTACCAAATTCGCTCCGTCCCGGCCGGCACCGCCGCTGCGGCCCGCGCTGCAAGCGTGACCCTCACTGTAAACAACGTCGCTCTGGCGGGTGGCACCGGCCGCACGGCAGTAATCGCGGATCGGGCCGCCGGAGGAGCGCCGCTAACCGGCTTCATCCTGAGCGACCGCTAGCACTCGTGAGCCAGGAGAACAGCGAGAAGAACAAGGTGAGAGGTGAAAGGTGGTAGGTGCGAGGTACCAGGCAAGGCCAGGGGATTCTGCCTGATTCTCGGCACCTATTGCTCGCATTCCCGGGCGGTAGCTGAAGTTCGGACGATGAGCGACATCGGTCGCGCGCGTTGTAACCACCGCGGCGCGCGGCGCCGCTGCGGCTACGGATCTATCTAGGGACCCCGCGCAGAGACGCAAGTCGAAGCGGGCGCCGAACGAGCCGCGCTTAGTACACAGGACGCAGCGGCGGCGACCAATCTGACAACCGCGCATCGCCCGTAAGCGTCAGCTGCCGCAACCGACCTGTGCGCTCATCAAGTATCCAAATAGCCCTCGGGTCTCCGATCGCGCCGAGACGCCGCGTGATTGACAGGTGCCGCCCATCTGGCGCCCACGCCGGATCCTCGTTCTCGCCTTCATTCGTGAGCTGAGTCATCAGGCGATCCTTGACGCGTATCGTCCACACCTGGAAGTCGCCGTTCTGTTGCTGGAACGCAATCTCGTCGCCGGCGGGCGACCAGTCCGCCCCCGTCCGGTAGCTGCGTTTCCCGGCGACCACCGGAGTAAGCAATCGCAGACCCGTGCCGTCGACGTTCACGCTGTAAAGCTGGGGAGTGAGCGGACGCGGCGACATGAAGACGACCTGCTTTCCATCCGGGCTGAAGCTCGGCGAGGTCGTCTCGAATCCGGTGCGTCCAACGAATGGCTTGGGGACCGAATCATCACCCGTTGCGCTCGCGACAACGAGCTCGGCAGGAGCATCTCCGCCGGCAGCCCAGACAATGTTCTTCCCGTCCTTGGTGTAGATGGGCGTGATGTTGAGTGCGCGGCTCGATGCGGTTAGAAGTCGGGGTTTCATGGTCCGGAGGTCGACCTGCGCGATTCGCGTCCCCCGGTCGTCCGCGTCCACGTAGACGAGGTATCGTCCCGACGGATGCCACGATGGAGAGAGCGCCGCGCCCACCGTCGGGATCGTGCGCTCGTTCGCGCCATCGCTGTCCACGATCTTGAGCTTTGTCCCGTCGATGAACGCTATTCGGGATGCGGCGACTCCGCGCGTTCCCGTGATCCAGCGCTCGACCTCGTCGCTCACGACGTGAATGCCGAGACGCCGCTCACGCCCGAGCGAATCGCGCAGAACGGAATCCCTGAGGGCGAAGCGAGCGTACACAGAGTCAACGCGGAGCGTGTCACGCCCCGCGTTTGCGCGGAGCACCGCATCGCGGCGATCGAGCTCCCGGGTAACCGAGTCGCGCACCGCCTGCGCTCGGCTCGCAGCATTCGCGCGGTCGCGCGTCGTCTTGCCGGCGACGGGCTTGGCCGCTGCTCGCGCAAGACTGTCTCTCACGGAGGAGTCCGCTGCCAAACCAGTAATCGCCGTCTGAGTTCTCTTGCCGAGAAGCGCCGTGAGAGAATCGCGGATCGCGGGAAGCCGGTACACTGGAATCCTGGGCAGCCGAAAGTTGTCTTCCTGCCGCAGCCGGCCGCGCGGCACATCGTAGACGTCTACGTGCAAACCAGTCGCGGTCGGGCGCGCCCGCACAACGAAATTCGCCCGCGTCTGGGCCAGTGGCGCGAAGTTGATGTTCGCCTGGCCGGGTTTCCATATCTCATCCAGCGTCGCGCTGTCGAGTACGAGCGGCTGCATGCGGTCGCCGAAGTCGAAATCGCGCGTGATGATCGTGCGCGTCGAATCACCCGCGGTAGTATCGACCTGCAGGACGACCACAGCCGGAGGAACCTCGAGAGGTTTCTGCGGCTTGGGCTTGGCCACTACTGGATTTTGCGCATTCATCGAGGGAGCCAGCGCGAACAACGCCACAGCTCCCACGAGGAGCTTCCAACATCGAGAGGTCATGAAGGGTTGAATCTAATTCGATCCTGCGATCTTACACCGCCCTCACTCCGCTGATTCGGACCGGGGCATAGTAAAGCCGCGGAGGAAATTCCCCCGCGGCTTTACTGGATCGGGTTGCTCGTTAATGGGTTATGTGGAACTGAAACGGCATCTGCACGAGCTGTTGAACCTTCCTGCCTCCGATCTGCGCCGCCGAGAATTTCATGCGGGGGAGCGCATCCTTTACGGCGGCTGTGAACTCCGGGTTGCTCGACTTCAAGATCTTGAGCGTGCCCGGCTCGTAGCGACCACTTTCGTTGACGACGAACTGCGCCATGACCTCGCCTTCAATGCCCGAGGCCTTGAGGCCTGCCGGATATTCCGGGGCGTCGCCGCCGATCTTCTCGACGGCCTTCTCTACCTGGAATTCCATGTAGGGACCGTGGTCCGCACCAGCTTCCTTGCCGGTGTCTCCCTCGTTCCCTGTGCCGCCCTTGACGCCGGTCGACGAGCCGCCGGCGACGCCCTTGCCGCTGAAGTCGCTCTCGTTGGTCAGCGCCTTTGACAGATCAACCGTCGGGATACTGGTGGGAATGTTCACGGCCGGCGTGAGGACCTTGAAGCCCTGCGGGGGAGCTACCGGAACCTCTTTGGGGAGCTGCACCTCGACGACCTTCGGCGCCGGAGCCTTTGGCTTCGGAGCTTCTTTGGG
>JADGQU010000421.1 GCA_017881545.1 Gemmatimonadaceae bacterium | reverse complement strand
CGACGGTGCTGCGCTCGCGTGTCGTTGCGATGACGCCTCCCGCGGTCGTGACCGAAGAGTCGAGGGGTTCGATCGGTAGCTGGCGTTTGGCTGCTTCCGCGAGAATGGCTCCGGCGATGGGATGCTCGGAATGCTGTTCGGCCGTCGCAGCGGTGATCAGCAACTCGTGTTCGGTTCCGCGAGTGGCCAGAATTCTGGAGACGACCGGCCGGCCGAGCGTCAGCGTGCCGGTCTTGTCGAACACGACCGTGTCGACAGCGGCAAGCGCCTCGATGGAGACGCCACCCTTGACGATGACCTGCCTTCGAGCGGCCTGTCCAATAGCGCCGAGAATTGCCAACGGAGTACCGGCCGCAACGCCACAGGCGCCGGCGACGATTACCACGGAGATCGCCGCCCGGGCGTCGCGCGTCACAAAAGCGGTGATGACTGCGGCAGTGAGGGCGACAGCGACGATCCAGCCTGCCAGCTGGTCGGAAAGGCGCTGGATCGGCGCAGACGACGCGTCGCTCCTCTCCAGGACTTTCAGGATCCTGCCGAACGTCGTGTCCAATCCAACTGCCTCAACGCTGACAACCAGTGATCCTGTCTGGTTGAGAGTTCCGGCGAAGACGCGATCTCCGGATTTCTTTTCCGCGGGGATCGACTCTCCGGTGATCGCGGCCTGATCGACCACCGATGCGCCGCGGAGGACGACGCCGTCGACCGGGATTCGAGAGCCCGGCTTGGCGATAACCAGGTCACCGGCGACAAGCTCGTTGATGGCGATCTCCAGGACCGTGCCGTTCTTTTCAGCAAATGCCGTTCGAGGAAGGAACACGGCCAGGTCGGTCATGGCGCGCCGGCCGCGCGAAAGATTCAACTCTTCGAGAATCTCGGCCACGAGGACGAATAGCAGGATGAGAAGCGCCGTGGAGGTCTCGCCGATCGCCAGCGCTGCGCCGATGGCGATCGACATGGACAACTCCATCGTCATTTTCAGCGCCCCGAGCGCTGCGATCGCGTGACGAAGAATTGGAAATCCAGTGACGATGGCCACGAAACACGCGATGAGCACGGTCGGAGTGCCCTTCGGTGCGAGGATGGTCTGTGCGATCCCGACGGAAGCGACACCCACACGCCATCCGTCGTCGGCCAGGATGCGTCGCAACTCGGTGTTGCCGTCGTGTCGTTCCAGTGCGTCCGTTGTCATTCAACCTCACTCATCCCCCGTGCACATTCCGCTTCAAGGGAGGTGGAAGGTGCGTACTCGATCAGCCGGCGGGGGCCCGCGAAACGCCGTACCCAGTGTGAGGCGCGCAGCGAGGCTACGACGACACCATGGTGCGCGGCGTGACCCCGCCAATGTAAATCACGACATGCGAAACCTTGTGAAGCCTGGGTCCGTGAAACGACCAGGATTGATCACTGTTCTCCGCGGGGTGACCGTCGCAGTCGTTGCGGCGCCAGCCGAAGTTGAGTCGATGGGAGGTAACGACACTCGCCGCTCCGCTGAGCTCGAGAATGGTCTCCGCCAGACCGGGCAGGAGCAGACGGCTTCCGAACCCCGATCTTGACCCGTTGTGAGCGAGGCCATAGTTAATGTTAAGTCTGTGCCACCCGCCGTCTCGACGTCGCTCACCGTCGCACCGAAGCGCCCTGAAGCTGCACGCTCATCGTCGTGGTCTCCCCTGACCGGACGACGACTCTCTGCACAGCCGTGGAGAAGCTCGGATGAGACACAGTGACCGTGTATTCGCCGGCGGCCAGCCCGGTGAAGAGAAAGAATCCCATCCCGCCACTCTTCTCCGATGGCGTGCGGCTTGGTCCGACGATTTCCACACGCGCCTCGGGAAGCGGACCGCCGTCGTTGTCGGCTACTGTGCCGACGACTCCGCCTGATCGTTTTGCGGCGAGACAATCGGTCCCGGTCATCACAGCAGACAATGCCAGCAGCGCGATCACCAACCGAGTCTTTCGCACGCGATTCATGAAGTTGTCTCCCTTCCCCAGATCAGATCGAAGACTAGGCATTCGGCCATCACTTGGCCGCCGATTTTCAATGAACGACGGTTGTGGCCCGATGAGCGGACGCCGAAGGCGCGTTCAGTGTTCGTCTTCGGGGGTCGCTGGGGATGGGGACAAGCGCCGCCCATTCAGGTCGAGGCGCAGATGCTCCCGGGTACCGTTGCCGGGGAGAATGATCACGCGTGCTTCGTGCAGCAGCCGTTCGACCGCCTTGCGGTAAAGGCGCTGTTCGGTTGCCGAACGCGCGCGCCTGGCCTCCTCGGCCAGCGCAACGAATGACGACGCGCTCGATCGTGCGGCTTCAATCTCCTCCGTGCCGGCGAGCACACGAAAGAGTGCAAAGGGAAGCCCGAAGAGCGCCGCCGTCAAGCCAACGGCATCGAGGCTCGTCTCCGGCGTCGATACGACAAACGACGCTACGGTCTCCGGATGCGCGTGGCGTCGTTTGAGTGCGACGGCGATCGGCACGATGCCACAGGAGCAAACAGGTAGAGGAAAACCGGCAATGATTCCGAGTGCGATTGCCTTCAGACCGCGCGGGATCAATCGTTGAAGGGATTCAAAACGGTGCGCGAGAGCATGAACCAATCCTGCTGCGAACAGCCCGAGGAGCAGGAATCCGCTGCTGTTGGCAAGAAGAGCCAGGAATGCGACCGCTACATTTCCAGTCATCATCGCGTCCCGTTCACAAACGAAGCAGCTTCCTGCGCATGATTTTCGATTGCAGGCGGCTCGTGTCGAGCTCCAGTCCGTTGGACAGAAAAAC
>JADGQU010000114.1 GCA_017881545.1 Gemmatimonadaceae bacterium | reverse complement strand
TGCCGAGAATCGTCCAGCCAACAGGTCCAAGGAACTGGTGGATTCTCGTAAAGTTCGCGCCGAGCATCTTGCCCGCGAAGGCGAGCGCCCCGCACCAGGCGAGAGTGCCGATGAAATTCGCGAGCAAGAAGAGCCCGAGATTCATGCGCGCGACTCCCGCTGGAATGGATATCAATCCCCGCACCCCGGGCACCATCTGGGCGATCATCACGTCGGCGAAGCTGTTGCCGGAGAAGCGAGCAGTAGCTCGCTCAAGATCCTTCGCGCGAAGGAGCGTCCATCGGCCGTAGCGCTCCACCCACTTCTCGGGCCGCTGTTCACCCAAGGCCCGGCCGGCGTAGTACAAGGGAAGCGCACCTAAAACCGATCCAAAGGTTCCCGCCAGGATGACGCCGGAAAGGCTGAGACGACCGCTTGCGGTCTCGAATCCCGCCAGAGGCATGATCAGCTCTGACGGGAGAGGCAGGAAGATGTTCTCGATCGCCATGAGGATGGCGACGCCCCAATAGTTCAGCGCGCCAATGAGGTGAGTGATCCAGTGAAGCATGGAATCAGAAGGGCTGAGCAATCCCTCGGCCACTCAGTCCATGAATGTTGCGCCCTGTCCTGTCTCGAGCCTCGCCGCCTGGTTCCCGAATCGGCTACTTGTCGCGGACGTCCCTCAATGCGGACCGTAGCTCATTGGTGATGAGATTCGACGAGTAGTTCATTAGCTGATTGAGAGCATCCTGGAAGTCGGCGACGCTGACACTCCCCAGCGTGCCTGCGGTGATTACGGATCCGGGAATGGGACTCGAGCTCTGGACGTAGGGCGTGAGGCGATCGCGTCCGTGCACTTTGACGTTCCAGATTTCGCGTCCAGTCCGACGATCGAGCAGCACCGCTTCCGCGAACGTGAACAGGTACGCCGCTTCGTCTGCCTTCGCGTTGATGCCGAATCGCTCCATCCGGACTTCCATCAGGTAGTCGGCCTTCGTCTCGTCCGCGATGGGGCGGGTGCCGAGGTATCTGCTGGCGCGCTCGAGAGTGCGCTGGGCAAGGACGGCGGGTATGTCGATGCGCGCGCTGGCGCTGTCGAGGCGCGAGTTCGCGCGACGTCCCTCACGCTCACGCGCGACGTCGGCGCCCGCTCGTACGACGGCTGCGACCGGGTTCTGCGAATTGCCGAGATCGTAGTAGCTGGTGAGCAACTCGGGAGACGGTGGCGCAATGTAGACCACTGCCAGCGTGCGGCTGGAAAAGGGATACTCGGCGAGGTGATGTCCACCGCCACACGCAGCGAAGGCCAGCACGATCGAGCATGTGCCGGCGAGCGCGCGGGCTCCGTGGCTATGGGAACGCAGCGAAGACGAATTCATTTGATTGTCTGATTCGGGTAGATGCGAGCAGCGGCGGCCACAATGGGCCGCCGCTGGACTCACTACCTAGACGACAAGCGGGCGCGAGCGTTACGCTCGGCGTTGCTACTTTCCCGACCCCTTGTAGGTGACCTTCCAGATACGTCCGCCCTTGTCGTCGGTGATATAAAGGGCGCCGTCCGGTCCCTGCGTAATGCCGGTGGGACGGTGCGCAGCTTTGTCATTGGCATCGGGTCCGAGTGGGCCGCCCGCGAATCCATCGGCAAAGATCTCGTACTTGGCCGGATCGACCGGCTTACCAGCGCTGAAGGGAACAAAGACGACGTTGTAGCCCTGCTGCGCTCCGGGCGCGCGGTTCCACGAGCCGTGGAACGCGATGAAAGCGCCGCCCTTGTAGCGGGCCGGGAATAGCGAGCCGGAATAGAAGACAAGGCCGTCGGGTGCCCAGTGCGCCGGGAAGTAAGCCTCGGGTCCCTTCTTCGTCGGGCAATCACCGAGTGCTTTGCCGCCGTCACCGCCGTTCTCGGGCGCCAGCACGAGCTTGGCCTGGGTGCCATCGAAATAGCACGTCGGCCATCCATAGTCGCCGCCCTGCTCGATCTTCAACAGCTCTTCGGCGGGCAGATTCTGACCCTGGACTGCGGTATAGCGCTTCGGCCAGTTGTCAACGAGCTGATCGCGTCCGTGCTGCGTCGAGTAGAGCTGTCCACCAGGATCGAACGCGATTCCGACCGCGTTCCGGATACCGGTGGCGTACCTCTCGGCCGGCGAGAATTTCTGGTTTGTCTTGTTGGCGTCATAGCGCCAGATACCAGCGCGAGTCTGGAGCTCCGTGCATGGTTTGTGGCCGGAAGATTCGAGCGTGCGGTTCTTGATCTGGCAGGAGTTGGTCGCGGAGCCGATGTCCATGTACATGTTTCCGCTGGCGTCGATCGCGAATGGATGCATCGGGTGATCGCCATTGGCGGGAAGACCTCCAACGATCGTCTCCGAGGTCGGCGATTTCGGAGTCATGCTGGCGGTCGAGATCTCATAGCGCACGATTCGCTTCTCGCTCGTGTTGCCTTCCTCGGCGTAGAGCGCGCCCTTGTAGAGACCAATGCCGGTGCCGCCGCCATTCTGTTGCTGCGCATCGGGACCGAATCGCTTGACGATGTCGGCCTTTCCATCGTTGTTCGTATCGCGAAGCGCGACCAGGAAACCGCCGGAATGCGTCGGCCCCGAATAGTACGGGCCACTCCAGGTGTTGACGTAGACATCGCCATTCGTGGCAACGACGATGTGCCTGACGTGCCCGATCGTGTCGGCGAACACTGTCGCGCAGAAACCAGTTGGCAACGTGATGCCCCCATTGTCCCCTGCGCACGCGGAGGTGCTGGCAGTCTGGGTGTTGCTGGCGATTGTAGAGTCGGAGCCGCCCGTTCCTTCGGTTTTGGCGCATCCGACCAGCGCGATCGCGGCCACCGCGACGACAAGCGAACGAGCGGGATCGCGAGCCATGCGCACAAACCTCCTTCCGTACATCATTTCAACCTCTGCGGTGAGAGTGCTACTTCCAGCGCAAGGGAGCGTCCATTCTCGTGTCGAGCAGCAGAATCCCGCTGGAGTTTTCCAAGATCATCGAGGCGCTAGCGTTTGTTCTGCATGCGGCGGCCGCTCACCGGACCGAGGTCGATCATGAGGGCGATGACTAGTCCGACAACGGGCCAGAAGGTCCACTGTCCGCCAAACCAGTTGTGAACGGCCGAATACCAGAGAAGGGTCGTCGGCAGAAAGATAAAGCCGATGATGGGCCACAGGGTGTTGTCGAAAATGCCGCGGAACCAATGGGTGAAGAACCAGAGCAGCGCCAGGACGAGTCGCGGGGCGGCCAGAGCCATCAAAGTCAGGATGCAGGGCATCGGTCAGGATTCCTCGCGCGCTCGGCGCTTCGATGTGGAGGATGCGAACGTTTCGGAGGTTCGTCGTCATCTGCCTGCCGAAAAATACGGCTTGTACCCGGCGGGCGTTGCGCGCCTGCCCGGCTATCTGGGGAGCGCCGGCGTTTCGCCCCGCTCGGCGAGCAGCCTGGCGGAGAAGCGCTGGGCCTCGGCAATGCGCTCGACCTCTACGGCGATGGCATCGACTGACTGCTGGAGCTGGTCGAAGCGCTGCTCCATCTGGAGTACGTTTGGCTGATCACGCTCGGGGATTTTCTTGGAAAACTTGGAAAGTCCACGAACGAGCCCCACCGTGATGCTGGAAAGCGCCCCGACCATGACAACGATGATGACGGCGACTACCGCAAAGTTCGCAACTTCAGGATCCATGAATGATTCGGCAAAGGGTTATCTGGATTTCACATCTACCTACGTAACGTCCCCGAGCAGGTTTCCGGAACCCGATTCAAATTACTGAAGTCATGACCAAACCGCGTGGCTACGACGCCATCGTGATCGGGCTCGGCGCGATGGGCAGCGCGACGCTGTTCCATCTCGCACGCCGGGGCCTCCGCGTTCTGGGGCTCGAACAGTTCTCGCAGGGGCACGAGCTCGGCTCCTCGCACGGGGACAGCCGGATCATCCGCGAGACCTACTTCGAGCATCCCTTGTACGTGCCGCTGGTCAGGCGAGCCCACGAACTGTGGCGAGAGCTGGAGCAGGCGAGCGGCAAATCGCTGATGAAGATTACCGGTGGGCTCATGATCGGCCCGGCCGACGGGATGGTCGTTGCCGGCACGTTGCGGAGTGCGACCGAGCACCAACTTCCGCACGAGGTTCTGACACCGGCGCAGGTTCACGAGCGATTCCCCGCGTTTGAGCTGGCGCCGAACCTGGTCGCGGTACTCGATCCGCGGGCCGGCTACCTCGATCCCGAGGCGTGCAACAGAGCGCATATCGATGCCGCGCGCGCGGCCGGCGCGACGGCACTCTTCAACGAGCCGGTGCTCGACTGGAATGCGGATGGCGACGGAGTTCAGGTACGCACTCAAGGCGGCACCTACACGGCGGATCGGCTAGTGCTCGCAGCTGGAGCATGGAACACCGGGCTCGCGCACGATCTCAAGCTGCCGCTTATGATCGAGCGCCAATCCGTATTCTGGTTGAACCCGAGCGCAGGGCGGGAATTGTACGAGGCGGATCGCTTTCCCATCTACGCCTACGAATACAAGGCAGGCCACATCTGCTACGGCTTCCCTCGACTTACCCGTGGGGTGAAGGCGTCCGTGATGCATTCAGGAGAGATTGCGCCCGATCCGGACAGCGTCGAGCGCGGCGTGAATGACGACGAAGTGAAGCCGTTGCGCGCGGCTCTCCGTCCGGTGCTACCGACCTTGGCGGACGCTCCCGTTCGCGACCGCGCCACCTGCCTCTTCACCAACACGCCGAATCACGATTTCATCATCGACTTCCACCCGCTCCATCCCCAGGTGCTGATCTCGAGCCCGTGTTCGGGACACGGATTCAAGTTCGCGAGCGCGATCGGGGAGCTGCAGGCCGAGCTGCTCATGACGGGAAAGTCGCGATTCGATCTGTCTCCGTTTCGCATCGGCAGATGGCCCGCCGACTCAGGTCGAGTCAGCGGGCCATCCTCCCGTTCATAAGCTCCGGCGTGATCGCGTCACCACGCTCTCATCACGGAATAAACCGATACCTCACTGTCACAGTCGCGCTCACGACGACATCGGGTGGCTGCACCGGCCCTCGGAAGTCATAGCCACCCACGAAGCTGACAAATCCGGCATATCCATCCGAGCCCGGGAATGCCGGAGGACCGCTGCTGGAAGAGACTTCGATCATTGCTCCAAGGCGCCCGCCGAGCGCCACGGCGAGCGCCTCAGCATCGCGACGAGCTTGCGTAAGCGCTTCGCCATACCGCACTCGCCTCACGGAATCGGCGCCGGTTGCTTCGAACGTGGGCGGCGAAGCCGAGCTGGCACCCGCTGCAATCGCTGCCACCGCCAGCGGCGTGATCTGATCGACGCGACCTGGCTGCACGCGCAGGACGTGACGCGCAACGAAGGATGTCTGCGACGAGCTGCCGGGAAATCCGTTGAGGTTCGGCGCGGGTGAAACGCCATACGGTATCGCAACGATCGCATCCCTGCCGCTGAATGGTTGAAGAGCGGCAATCACCGCTTGGAGTTTCTGTGCCCCGCGCTGCGCCGCTTCAGCGGGCGTTTCGCCTGAGCCCTCGACGGTGACGTAGAGCGTGAATCGATCCGGGGCGAGCCGCGTCGTGCGAGTTGCCGTGACGACGATTCGCGGCTCCGGGTCGCCTGCGTCCATCCGTGCACCCTGACCATGCGCGAGCGCCGGGAGAATTGCGAGCACGGCTACAACTGAATTGCGCATCGTCAGAACTCGAGCGCGGAGATGTACTCATAGTCGTGCCGTGCGCTCTCGAGAGGTGTGCCGGGATATGACTCCTGCTCGACGTACACGAACTTGTCGTCGATGTGATCGATGTTTGCGAACAGGCGTCTGAAGTCGAGGACGCCCTTTCCGAGCTCCGTATCATGCTCCGCGGCGATAGCCGGAACGTCCTTGATGTGAAACAGCCAGTAGCGTGAGCCATAGCGCTTCAGGTAGTCGTACACATCGGCGCCGGCCAACGCGAGATTGCCGGTGTCGAGCTGGAGGCGCACGTAAGCGGGATCGGTGCGTTCCGCGAGCACGTCGTAAGGAACTTTGCCATCGATCTTCCTGAAATCGATGGACTCGTCGTGGAATGCGATCCGAATACCGCTGGGTTGCGCGCGGCGGCCCAACTCGTTGAGACGATCGGCCCAGTGGCGGTAATCGTCGAGCGTCGGCTTGTCGGTCGGAAGACTGGCGAGAACGAGGTACTGGTGGCCTAGTATTTTCGCCACCTCGATCTGGCGATCGAGATTGTCGAACGTCTCACCGCTCAGATGCGTGGAGGGCGCGCGCAGTCCGAGCCGGTCGAGAACGGCCCGCAATCTGGTCGGCTCCATTCCAAAGTTGTTCATCGAGCTGAGCAGCTCAACATCCTTGTAACCGATCCGTGCGATGTTGGCGAGCGTGCCTTCGAGATCACGCCTCGCGTCGTCGCGCAGAGTGTAAAGCTGAATCCCAACTCGACGGAGACGGCGCGGTGTCGTCGTCATGCTTCCCGCTCTCGGCGTGCAGGCCAGCTGCGGCGCCATTGCCGCGAGGCCGAGAGCCGACAGGAATGTTCGGCGGTCCATTTGATAACCCCCTATATGCGTGGCGAAGCACCAGCGTAACCTCGGCGGCCCCCAAGCACCAGACCACCTGGCCCCGGCGGAATCACGCCGAAAAGGATATAGTTTGTGGCGAACAAATGACAGACTGACGCAGTGGCAGGCGGAAAAACATCACTCCAGGGAGACGCCATGACGAAGAGCAATTTTTCGCGACGTGAATTTCTCGGGGTAAGCGCGGCCGCCGCAGGCGGATCGCTGGCGGCGAAGAATATTCTTCTGAGTCCGGAGCCACTGCAGGCCGCCGGGAGACGTGTCGCACCCAGCGACACGGTGCGGTTCGGCATCATCGGCGTTGGCATGGAGGGCTCCGGGCTACTCGGCACATCTATCACGCTTCCGGGAGTCGAATGTGCGGCTGCGGCGGATCTTTACGACGGCCGGCACACACTCGCGCGCGAAATCGTCCGGCCCAACCTGCCCGTTACGCGGCGCTACAAGGAGCTGCTGGACAACAAGGACATCGACTGCATCGTGGCGGCGGTTCCCGATCATTGGCACCGGCAGGTGGTGATCGATTCGGTG
>JADGQU010000015.1 GCA_017881545.1 Gemmatimonadaceae bacterium | reverse complement strand
TCTCTCGCTGTATCCGGGCGCATCGCGCGCGCGGGAATTCCGAGTCCTTCGTAACGACGCGGATCTCGACGTGTGCAAAAACCTCCTCGATCTGTTCCCGCCTCAGGGGATCGCTCCGCAGCTCGTCGAGCTGGGTGACGTTTACATGATGATAGTAGGGCCCATCGGACAACGCGCCGCAGTCGGGGTCGTGTCGCATGACTTGTCGGTCGTGCATTTCACCTGGGCGGACCGTTAACGGGCGGGAACTCCTGCATACAACTCCAACGCGTTCGAGACGCTCCCGGCGCGTGCATGCGCTCGAACGCCACAGTGGCAAGTCCCGAAGTGGGAACTGACCGTGGGCTGCGGGCCGCAATGGTTGTTTGTTCGCAGCCCTCAGTATCTTCCGTCATGCCCAAGTCCGGAATCGTGACCGTCGTCGGAAAGCCGAACGTCGGAAAATCGACGCTCCTGAACCGCATCGTCGGCCAGAAGCTGAGCATCACCAGCCCCAAGCCGCAGTCCACTCGCGACCGCGTTGTCGGGATCTACACAGCCGACGATTCGCAGATGGTGATCCTCGACACTCCGGGCCTTCTGAATCCCGGCTACCTGCTCCAGCAGGCGATGCGCTCAACGGCTCTGCGCGCGCTCGACGAAGCCGACGTGATCGTCTACCTCGCCGACGCGACGGAAGGGAACCCGCCATCACTCGTCGAGGCGGCCGAGCTCACGTCCGCGCCGAAAGCGCCGGTGATAACCGTTCTCAACAAGTCGGACGCGATCCCGGCGAGTCGTCTCGCACAGACAGTCGCCGACGCCGGCGCGGACGTCGTAAGCATCTCGGCTCTCACCGGCGACGGCATCCCGGAATTGATGGCGCGCATCGCGCGGAAGCTTCCCGAAAGTCCGTTCCTCTATCCCGAGGACGACATCAGCACGCAGCCGGTTAAATTCTTCGCCGCGGAGCTGGTGCGCGAGACCGTGCTCGAGCAACTGCACGACGAGGTGCCGTACGCTGTCGCAGTCCAAGTCGAAGAATTTCGGGAAGGCAGTTCGCCTCTCTACATCCGCGCAGTAATTTACGTGGAGCGGGACAGTCAGAAGGCGATCATCATCGGCAGCAAGGGCGCGCAGATTCGCAGCATTGGCGAGGCTGCGCGCAAAAAGATCGAAGCCTTCCTCGGCACCAGGGTGTACCTGGATCTCTGGGTCAAGGTCCTCGCCAACTGGCGCAAGAACCCCGGCAGTCTCTCAAGATTCGGCTATCAACTCGCTACAGGGAAAAGCAAATGAGTTTGTCTCCGCGTCTCCTCGAAATCCTCGTCTGCCCCAAGTGCAAAACCGAGCTGGAGTACCGCGAGTCAGAGCAGGCGCTCCTCTGCCACAAGTGCCGGCTCCGCTACGCCGTGCGTGATGACATCCCAATCATGCTGATCGATGAGGCGACTCCGTTCTGATCGATGAGGCGACTCCTTCTTAGCGCCGGGTGGTTGGGTCTACTCGCCGTAAGGGCGGCTGCTCAAGGGCCGACGGGAAGCGAAGGCTCGCTCTTTCTGCTTCTCCCGACGGGTGCCCAGGCGGTCGGCATGGGGCAGGCGATGGTGGCCGGGAAGCCCGGGAGCGAAGGAATCTGGTGGAATCCCGCATCGATCGCCGATCAGGACAAGCGCGAGCTGGCGATCCATCACTCGAAGACTGTCGCCGGTGTCGGTGACGCTCTGACTTTCGTCCTGCCGACGCGCTCGTACGGAACCACCGCGCTCTCGCTCAACATCCTGAACATCGGCGAGCAGCAGGTGACCGACGATCAGGGCAATGTCATAGGAGTCATTTTGCCGCGCGACGTCGTCCTGGCCGGCACATACGCGGCGGCGGTCACGAAACGCCTCAGCGCGGGAATCAACTACAAGATCGTGCAGCTGCGGGTCGACTGCTCCGGACAATGCAGCAGCGTGGGTCCGAATGTGGAGAGCTCGCGAGCCGTCGATCTCGGCGCGCAGTACGAGTTGGAAGCGGGAGCGCCGCTTTCGTTCGGGGTGGCAATACGAAATCTCGGAGGAAGAATCAACTCGCGAGAGATCAATCGGCGCGACCCGCTCCCCACCCAGGTCGAGGTCGGTGCGCTGTACAGGCTCAAGTTCATCGATCATTACGTGAAAGACACCGAGCTCCGCGTCGCGGGGAGCTACATCAACTCGAGGGAATTCGGTGGGAAATCGGTCAGGCTTGGAACCGACGTCATGTATCAGGGCAAGCTGCATCTGCGAGCGGGTTTCGTCGGGCACGACCGCCGGGGAGATGCTAGCGCCGCTCTCGGCATAGGCCTTCAGAGCGGCGGCTTCGTGTTCGACATCGCCTGGAAATTTGGCGGATTGCCTGCGGACACAGGTCAATCCCCAGTTTACGTCTCTCTCCGCTATCTGTTTTGATCCAGGGGATGCGTTGCGCGGCCGGCGACCGCGCTCGCGCCGAGCAGTGCGCAATCGTTGAGTGGAAGTCGGGATTGGAATGGGGCTCGGGGGTTATCCGCGCCTCGATGGGGCGTCCTTGAAGATCCTTTACGCGCTACTGGTACTCGTTCCCATCGCGCTCCTGGCGCGGCTCGCCGGGGCGCCTCCGATCGTGGTTTTCGGCCTGAGCGCGCTCGCGATCATTCCGCTGTCAGGGGTCCTGGGTGCCGCTACCGAGGCTGTAGCCGAGCACACCAGCCCGGCGATCGGCGGCGTGCTGAGCGCGACGATGGGGAATCTGGCCGAGCTGATAATTGCCGGAGTGGCGCTCCGGGCAGGCCTGATCGATCTGGTCAAAGCCTCGATCACCGGCTCCATACTCGGCAATCTCCTCCTCGTTCTGGGCATCGCGCTGTTCGCCGGCGGGCTCAAATTCAAGGTTCAGAAGTTCAACCCGAACCTGGCGGGGGCGAGCAGCACCGTGCTCCTAATCGCGGTGTTCGGGCTGGTCGTGCCGGCCCTCTTCCATCAGCTGCACCCGGATCCGGAGAGGGCGGCGACGGTGCGAATGTCCCACTATGTGGCGGGACTCCTGATCGCCGGCTACGTGGCCTGGCTGGCGTTTTCCCTCTGGACGCACTCCTCCTCGTTCAGGAGCGACTATGGTCCAGGCGTGACTGTAGCCCCAAAATGGTCGTCTAAGAAGGCAATGGGAATCCTGCTCGCTGCTGCCGTCACCATCGGCGTGGTAGCGGAGGTTCTCGTTTCGGCTACAGAAGAGGCGGTGAAGGTGCTGGGCCTGTCCGAATTCTTCGTCGGACTGATCCTGATTCCGATCATCGGCAATGCGGCCGAAAACAGCTCGGCAATCATCATGGCGATGCGGAACCGCATGGATCTCGCGCTCAGCATCGCCATCGGCTCCAGCATTCAGGTGGCGCTGCTGATCGCGCCGCTGTTGGTATTTCTCGGGATGGTGTTCCACCAGCCGATGGATCTCGCCTTCACCACGATGGAGGTGGCGAGCATCGCATTGGCTGTTTTGGTAACGTCCTCCGTGATCAGGGACGCGGAAACGAATTGGCTCGAAGGGGTCTTGCTGCTTCTCGCGTACGCAGTACTCGGAGTTGCGTTCTTTTTCTTCTGATTGACAGGAATCACCGGCCACCCGGAAAGTCAACGATTTGCAGCAGCCAAACGCGATTCACTTTTCACCTGATGATGCTTCTCTCCCGGCGCATGTAAGCGCCTGGATCGAATCGCAGCAGGCCTCGGTCGTAACAATCAGCTCGGCTGACGAGCTGATGTCGATCGGCCTGCGCGCGCGTCCGCGTTTCGTCGTGTTCGACGCACGCGACGAGGCGGAGCCCGTTCTGGCCGCCGTTCATAGATTGAAGAAGGATTCCTACACGGCAGTCGTGCCGTGCGCCGTGCTGACCGGAAAGAAAACCGAGGCGCTGTCGGAGGCGTTCGATGCCGGCGCTGACGAAGTCATTCGCGACGGAATGCCGGCACCGGAAGCAGTTCGACGCCTGACGGCAATGCTGATTCGGTCGGAGCGCGACCTGATCGTGCATCCATCGACCCGTCTCGCCGGAACTTCCGCGATCGAATCGGAAATCGGCCGGCGGCTCGCGCTCGGCGACGCCTTCGCCGTCTGCTACGCCGACCTGGATCACTTCAAGGAGTTCAACGATCGCTACAGCTACAACGAAGGCGATCGGGTGATCCGGATTCTTGCCAAGCTCCTTCACGACGTCGTGAAAGGAACGTGCGCCGAAGACGGATTCATCGGGCATATTGGCGGCGACGACTTTATCTTCATCATACCGTACAACGCGATTCCGTCGGTGTGCGGAGAAATCGTCGCGACTTTCGACCTTCTCGCTCCCTACCAGTACTCGGAGCAGGATCGGCGCGCCGGCTACTTTTTCGGGAAGGACAGGAGAGGGCACCTCGATCGTGTTCCGCTGATGACGCTGTCGATCGGAGTGGTCACCAATCTCCGGAGAACATTGACCTCTGCCCGTCAGGCGAGCCAACTTGCGACCGAGATGAAAACGTACGCCAAGAGCCTGCCTGGCTCAGTTTATACTGTTGACAGACGCAGCGATGAGCGCGTGACGCCGCAGGAGCCGCTGCCGGCGATTCGCGATGTACGCTTGATCGGAGAGAATGAATGAACGTCAGCTGCCCGGATTGTCGCTCGATTTTCCGAGTGGATCCCGCCAAGGTTCCTTCCTCCGGCGTACGCGCGCGCTGCTCTGTGTGCAGCGGTGTAATCTCGATTCCAGCTCCGACGGGCCAGACGACGCAGACCCCCGCGAGCAGCCGTCCGGCGATCCAACCGTCGGAATCGGGATCGCAGGATCGCGCGCGTTCCACGCCGGCAGCACAAGGCGGCTGGGATCCGCCGCCGTACGGCTCCGCACCGCAGCGCGCTCCCGCTGCTCCTCCCGTGCAGCGTACCCCCGCGCCTCCGGCACCTCCGGTCCAGCGCACTCCCGCAGCTCCTCCGGTGCAGCGTTCGGCCCCGCCGCCCACTCCGCAGCGCCCCAGCGAGACTCCGGCTGCGCCCCGGCCGAGGCCCGAATCGATAGAACGAGCTGCGGCTACTGCGACGGCGACACCAGCATCGCCCTCCTCGGGACTGCCGGAGTTCGCTTCACGTTCTCCGGCGCCGCCGGTGGCTCCGCCTCCTTCGCCAGTGGCCTCAGGGCCTTCGGCTCCGTTCGTTCCGTCATCGTCCCCAACCCGGCCTCCGGCACCTGCGGCGGTTCCGCCGTCCAGGCTACCCGCTGCCGCCCCCGCGGTTGGTGATGGCGGAGCGCGCCGGCCGCTCAACCCGTTTCTCTCCAAGGATCCAAACCAGCGCGCCAAGAGGCTCGCGCGCGCTCTGGTTTCGGACATCATCACCTACCATCCCGCCAAACACGCGGAAGGTCTTCGCGACGGCACCCTCAAGCAGCTCTTTCGTGAGGAGATAAAAAAGAGCTTCGAAGAGTATATTGCGCAGGTGGGTCAGCAGTTGGCGGAGAGCACCACCTACTTTCAGGAAGCACTGAACGAAGTGCTGGGTGCCGGCAAGAAAATCTTCTAGGCCTCGGGGGCCCGGGTAAAATGGCGGAAAGCGAACGCGGTCGCGGTCTGAAACAGAGCAGAGAGCGACTGGCCGAGCTGCGGAGGTATCTTTGACATCGACGGCAAGCGCGCTCGCCTGAGCGCACTCGACGCCGCGATGGCCGACCCCGGCTTCTGGAACAACCAGGAGAAAGCGCAGGCGACGCTCGCGGAAGTGAAAGCGCTGCGCAATTGGCTCGATCCGTACGAGAAGCTGAGCGGCCGCGTCGAGAGTGCGCTCGAGCTCGATGAGCTTCTGCAAGGTGACCCTGAGCCCGAGATGGAGCGAGAGCTCGACGCTGAGATCGCGCGCGTCCACGACGAAGTCGTATCGTTCGAGGTGAGATCGCTCCTGCGCGGCCCCGACGATTTTCGCTTCGCACAGCTCGAGATCAGCGCCGGCGCCGGTGGAACCGAGGCGCAGGACTGGGCGCAGATGCTCATGCGGATGTACATCCGCTGGGCAGAACGGCGCGGCTTCGAGGTGAGCGTGCTGGACGAGAGCGAGGGCGAAGAGGCGGGGATCAAGGGCGCGGTGCTCGAGATCCGCGGACATTACGCGTACGGATTTCTGCGGCCCGAGACGGGGGTGCATCGCCTCGTTCGAATCTCACCCTTCGATGCCAATGCGCGACGCCACACGAGCTTTGCGTCGGTGTTCGTGTACCCGGTCGTGAACGAGGAGATCAACATCGAGCTCAAGGACGAGGATCTGCGGATCGACGTCTATCGTGCCTCGGGAGCCGGCGGTCAGCACGTGAACAAGACGAGCTCCGCTGTCCGCATCACGCACCTCCCGACGGGGACCGTCGCCGGCTCACAGGCGGAGCGGTCGCAGTTCAAGAACAAGGCGACCGCGATGAAGATGCTGAAGAACAAGCTCTATCAGGCCGAGGTCGAGAAGCGCGACGCGCACAAGGCCGAGCTTGATGCGACGAAATCAGACGTCAGCTTCGGTAGCCAGATCAGGAGCTACGTTTTCCAGCCGTACACGATGGTCAACGATCATCGCACCGAGCTCAAGATCCCCGACGTCCAGAAGGTCATGGATGGCGGGATCGACCCGTTCATCGAGGCATACCTTAAGCAGGGCGGCGGTTCGACCACGGTGGCAGCGTGACCGACGAGCTGAACTTCGTTCTTCAGGCGCGCCGCGAAAAGCTCGAAGCTTTGGAGGCGGCCGGTGTAGCGCCGTATGCATATGGCTTCGATCGCCAGCATTCCGCGAGCGACGCGCAGTCTCTGCTTGGCGACGCAGAAGAGGGCCCGGCGGTTAGTCTCGCGGGCAGGATCGTCGCCTGGCGGTCGCACGGCAAGACGACCTTCGCGCACCTCGGCGATTCCACCGGAAAGATCCAGCTCTACTTCAAGAAGGACCAGCTGGGCGAGAAGATGTATTCACTGCTCGCTCACTTCGATCTTGGTGACATCATCGGCGTGCACGGGCCGCTCTTCCGCACACGCACCGGCGAAGTCACGGTGCGCGTGGACAACGTCGAGATCCTGGCGAAATCGCTCCGCCCGTTGCCGTTCGGCAAGGAAGAAGAGGTCAACGGCCAGATCGTTCGCCACTCGGGATTCGCCGATCCGGAGCAGCGCTACAGACAGCGCTACGCGGACCTGGCGGTGCATCCCGAGGTTCGCGCTCTCTTCGTCGCGCGATCGCGCATGACGCGCGCGATCCGCTCTTTTCTCGACGAGCGCGATTTTCTCGAGGTGGAGACGCCGATTCTTCAGCCGCTCTACGGCGGAGCCGCGGCGCGTCCGTTCACGACGCTCCACAACGCGCTCAACATGCCGCTCTATCTGCGAATCGCCGACGAGCTCTATCTGAAGAGACTGGTCGTCGGAGGGCTTGAGCGGGTGTACGAGATCGGTCACGACTTCAGGAACGAGGGAATTGATCGGACGCACAATCCCGAGTTCACCATGCTGGAGTTCTACCAGGCGTACGCCGACTACACCGCGATGATGGATGTGGTCGAACAATTGCTCGAGAGGACGGCGGAAGCTGTTCGGTCTGTGCCGGAGCTCGCCGCGAACGTTCCTACGTTCCGGCGACCATTCCCCCGCGTCGAGTGGCTGCCCTCACTGAACAAAGCGGCGGGCGTGGACGTGACGGCGCTCGACGATGCGTCGCTACGCGCACTTGCGAAGCGTGTTGGGGTAGAAAAAACTGACGACCTGAGTCGCCCGAAGCTGCTGGACGAAATGTTCCAGGCGCTCGTCGAATCGAAGCTCGTGGAGCCGACGTTCGTCGTGGACTATCCAGTGGAGCTCTCGCCACTGGCGAAGCCGAAGCGCGGAAACCCCAAGCTGACGGAGCGGTTCGAGCTGTTCGCGAACGGGAAGGAGATGGCCAATGCCTTCAGTGAGCTGAACGATCCGCTGGATCAGCGGCGTCGGTTCGAGGCGCAGGCGAGTCTGCGCGCCGCTGGCGACGAGGAGGCTTCCGGGGTAGATGAGGATTATCTCCGCGCCATGGAGTACGGTATGCCTCCCATGGGTGGTGTAGGAATTGGTATAGACCGGTTGTTCATGTACCTGTCCGGCGCTACCAACATCCGCGATGTGATTCTTTTTCCGACGATGAGACCAGAGTGACGAAGCTCGAGCTACAGATTGCGTGGAGATACCTGCGGAGCCGCCGAGGGTCCAAGTTGCTCTCGCTGATCAGCATCATCGCGATCGGCGGTGTGCTGGTGGGCGTGAGTGCGTTGATCGTGATCATTGGAGTTATGAACGGACTGCAGCACGATCTTCGTGAGAAGATCCTGGTGGGCAGTCCCGACATCCGCGTGCTCAGCTACGGCGAGGACCTTAAGATCACCGACTGGCCGAGCGTGCTCGTGAAGGTGCGGAAGCAGCCGGGCGTGGTGACGGCAGCGCCGTTCGTTCTCACCGAAGCTTTGATGACTGCCGGTCACGACTACGCAGGTGGAGTTTACGTGGTCGGCTTGCAGCCCGAGGCTCGCGGCGTTCCCGATGTGACGACGATTCGCTCGCACGCCGTGTCTGGAGATTTCCGTTTCGCCAGCACCGACGGGCAACACCGCGGTGTCGTGCTCGGAAAGTTGCTGGCGGCCCGCTTCAACAAGTGGCCGGGAGACAGCATCAATCTGCTCTCTGCCGGCGGTGGAAAGATGAATCCCGTGACCGGCGGGTTCGTTCCGAGGGTCGAGAGATTTGAGGTGACCGGAATCGTCTCGACCGGGATGTACGAATACGACAACTCGTATGCGTTCGTCGCTCTCGACAAGGCGCAGCTTCTCGCTGGCCTGGGAGAGGGAGTCACCGGCATCGAAGTGAAGACCGCAGACCGCTGGCAGGCGGCGAGCATTGCCTCCCATCTGGTCGGCGCGCTCGGCTGGCCCTACAGATCCGTGGATTGGGAAGAGCAGAACCATTCTCTGTTTCAGGCTCTCAAGCTGGAAAAGCTTGGAATGGGAGTGATCCTGCTGCTGATCGTGCTCGTCGCCGCGTTCAACATCGTGAGCACTCTCACGATGGTCGTCGCCGACAAGACGAAGGAGATCGGAATTCTGAAGGCGATGGGAATGCCCGCCAAGTCGATACGCCGGATATTCTTCCTGCAGGGACTCGTGATCGGGGTGGTGGGGACGGTGCTGGGGCTCGTCCTCGGATTTGGTGCCGCGCTTGCCCTCGACAAGTACCAGTTCATCAAGCTCGACGCTCAGGTCTACTTCATCGACCACCTGCCGGTGTCGACGCAGCCCATGGACGTGATGTGGATCGTCATCGCGAGCATCGCGATCGCTGCCGTCGCGACAGTGTATCCATCCGTGCAGGCATCGAGACTCTTTCCGATCGAGGCGATCAGGCACGAATGACGATGACCGTACTCGAGGCGCACGACGTCTACAAGACGTACATCGGTGGGGACGGGAACATCCTCAACGTTCTGAACGGCGTCAATCTCTCCGTTCACCGCGGCGAGATGATCGCGATCGTGGGCGCAAGCGGCGCCGGCAAGAGCACCCTGATGCACGTGCTGGGGGCGTTGGACAAGCCCACGCGGGGCTATGTGGTGATCGGGGGCGAGCCCGTTCATGGTCGCGACGAGACCGAGCTGGGCCAGCTCCGGAATCGCACCGTCGGGTTCGTCTTCCAGTTTCACCACCTTCTACGCGAGTTCTCGGCGATCGAGAACGTGATGATGCCACTCCGGATCGGGGGACGGCCCGAGGAGGAGGCCCGCGGCAGAGCGGCAGAGCTTCTGGCGCGGGTTGGGTTGAGCGCGCGGATGACGCACCGGCCCGGCGAGCTGTCGGGTGGGGAGCAGCAGCGGACCGCGGTTGCCCGTGCCCTGGCCATGGATCCGCAGGTCGTTCTGGCTGATGAGCCTTCGGGCAACCTCGATCGCGCGAACGCCGAGATGTTGCACGAATTGTTGACCGAGGTGGTCAATGACCTCGAGATCGGGATGGTCGTCGTTACTCATAGCCGCTCTCTCGCCGCGCGCGCCACCAGGGTGCTGCTGCTCGAGGGTGGCCAGCTCAGTCAGAGTGAAGCAAATGAGGTCGTCGTTTAAATGATCTGCGATCTGTGCAAAGATGGCGAAGCTGTAATCCAGCTCACTGAAATCGAGGGGAGCGGGGTGAGACAGCTGCATCTCTGCGAGAAATGCGCAGCAGAGCGGGGGGTCGAGACGACGCTCACCGCGGCCAAGCCACAGATCAACAACTTCCTCCAGACAATTCACGAGCAGATGCCGGCCGCCAAGGGCGAGCCGGCGCAATGCTCATTCTGCCAGGCAACGCTGGCCGATTTTCGCGCGACCGGTCGCCTGGGTTGCGCGCACTGCTACGACACGTTCGAGTCGAGCCTGCGCGATCTGCTGCGGAGAGTGCACGGAAACTCCCGCCACATCGGGCGCCGCTACGTGGCGCCGCTGCCTACCGAGCTTCCGCACGTCTCCAGCGCGACCGAGCTTCGTGACCGCCTCAAGAGAGCGATTGACGCTGAGCAGTTCGAGCTCGCGGCCGACATTCGCGACAAGTTGCGGGGAATCGAGTGATGCTGGATCTCTCGCTGCTTCCTGATGGTGGTGCGAGCTGGCTCGATGCGTCGGGCGAGCACGCCGACATCGTGATCTCGACGAGGATCCGTCTGGCCCGGAACCTGGAAGGCTATGCATTTACTCCCAGAGCACGTGACGGTGAGCGGCTCCGGATTCTTACGCAGGTGCGCGAAGCGTTCGCGAGTCTGCGATCGATCGAAGACGGCGTTCTGGTTCGCGTCGACGAGCTGGCGCCAGAGGACCGGCTGCTGCTCCACGAGCGTCATCTGGTCAGCAAGGAGCTGGCGGGTCTGAACGACCAGCCGGTGCGCACAGGCGCCGCCGTATACCTGTCGCGCGGTGTGGGCATCATGGTCAACGAGGAAGACCATCTCCGCCTCCAGGCGCTGCACTCCGGGTTCCACGTCGCCGACGCGTTCGGAGTGATCGAGCGGCTCGACGCCGAGCTGGGGAACAAGGTTCCGTACGCGTTTCACAACGAGTTCGGCTATCTCACCGCATGTCCCACCAACGTGGGAACCGGACTCAGAGCCTCGGTGCTGATCCATCTCCCCGGCCTGGTGCTGACGAAGGAGATCGGAAAGGTGCTGGCTGGGCTCCAGCAGGTCGGTCTTACCTACCGCGGGATGTACGGCGAAGGGAGCGAAGTGGTCGGGAACTTCTTCCAGATCTCCAATCAGACGACGCTCGGGCGATCGGAAGGAGAGTTACTTGATTACCTCGTGCGCGTCGTAAGACATGTAATAGAGCGCGAAGAAGAAGCACGTCGGGTTCTGTTGCGTGATGCGGGTTATATTATAGAAGACAAGCTCTGGCGTGCCTTTGGCACGCTGCGATATGCACGCAGCTTGAGCTTCGAAGAAGCGATGAATTATTTGAGCGGCGTGCGACTGGCTGTCGGTTTGAAACTGATCAGCGGTCTCAGTGTATATACTCTCAACAAGCTCCTGATTTTTAGTCAGTTGGCGCACCTCGGTCATACCGAGGGAAGAGCGCTGACGGAAAGCGAAGCTAATGTCGCACGCGCTCGATACGTGCGGGATACGCTGGCTGCAGAGGCGGAGTAAGGGGTAACGGGTAATCACGCGCGCCGCAGTGATCGACACTGTCTCGCACGCGAAGGAACCAGTTACCGCACTGAGGAATCGCAGAAATGAACGGGTACAACTTCACAGAGCGAGTCCGAAAGGTTCTCGCCATGGCGCGTGAGGAGGCAGCAAGGCTCCATCACGAATACGTGGGCACCGAGCATATACTGCTCGGCCTTATCCGCGAAGGCGAAGGTGTTGCCGCCGCGGTCCTCCAAAACCTAAGCGTCGACCTCGACGAGATTCAGCAGAAAATCGAGGAGACCGTGAAGAAGGGTAAGGCCGCAGCCGCGACCGGACCGGATCTTCCCTATACGTCGCGCGCCAAGAAGGTACTCGAGCTCGCTATGGGCGAAGCTCGTGATCTGAGCCACGGCTACGTCGGCACCGAGCATCTCCTGCTCGGGCTGCTGCGCGAAGAGAAGGGAATTGCGGCGCAGGTTCTGACCGACGCCGGCGTGAACCTCGACGCCGCCAAGGCGGAGACGCTCCGCCTGCTCGGCACCGAAATGCCGCAGGGCGGGACACCATCCGCCACGCAGGGAACTCCGGGCACGACGCAGGCGCAGCCGGGCAAGGGAGAGAAGAAGTCGAAGACTCCCGCGCTCGATCACTTCTGCAGGGATTTGACCCAACTCGCCGCCGACAATCAGCTAGATCCGACGATTGGCCGCGCCAAGGAAATCGAGCGCGTGATGGAGATTCTCACGCGTCGCAAGAAGAACAACCCGGTCCTCATCGGTGAGCCCGGTGTGGGCAAGACGGCAATCGTGGAAGGACTCGCGCAGCTGATCGCCAATGGCGAGTGCCCGGATTCATTGCGCGACAATCGCGTGCTCTCGCTTGACATGGCGGCGGTGATCGCGGGCACCAAGTATCGCGGCCAGTTCGAGGAGCGCCTCAAGGCGGTCATGAACGAGATCGCGCAGAACAAGAACGTCATTCTGTTCATCGACGAGCTGCACACGCTCGTCGGAGCAGGCGCGGCCGAAGGCGCAATCGACGCCAGCAACATGCTCAAGCCCGCGCTCGCGCGCGGTGAGCTGCAATGCGTCGGCGCTTCCACGTTGAACGAGTATCGCAAGTACATCGAGAAGGACGGCGCTCTCGAGCGCCGCTTCCAGACCGTCATCGTCGAGCCGCCTTCGGTGGTCGAGACCGTGGAGATCCTCAAGGGACTTCGCAAGAAGTACGAGGAGCACCACAAGGTGACGATCCCCGACGCGACTCTCGAGTCCGCGGCGAAGCTGTCGGAGCGCTACATCACCGACAGGTTCCTTCCCGACAAGGCGATCGACGTCATTGACGAAGCTGGAGCGCGAGCGCGTCTCGCGACGCAGTCACCGCCGCCGGCCGTCGCAGAGCTCAAGGCGCAGCTCGACGCTGTCAACGTCGACAAGGAAGCGGCTGTGCGAGATCAGAACTTCGAGCGCGCCGCCTCACTCCGTGATCGCGAGCGTGAGCTGCAGGGCGATATCCGCCGGAAGCAGGAAGAGTGGGAGAAGCACCGGCAGTCGCATCGCCCAGTGCTCGGTGAGGAGGAGGTCTCCTTCATCGTGAGCCGCTGGACGGGCATCCCGGTGATGCGTCTGCAGGAAGCTGAGACCGCCAGACTGCTGCGCATGGAAGAGGAGATGCACGTATCGGTCGTGGCGCAGGAAGAGGCGATCAAGGCGCTGTCGCGCTCGATCCGCCGCAGCCGCGCCGGCCTCAAAGATCCGAATCGTCCGATCGGCTCGTTCATTTTCTCAGGTCCGACCGGTGTCGGTAAGACCGAGGTCGCCCGTGCCCTGGCCAAGTTCCTGTTTGCCGACCCGGCCGCGCTCATTCGCGTCGACATGAGCGAGTACATGGAAAAGTTCTCGGTGTCCCGCCTCATCGGCGCGCCTCCGGGATACGTGGGCTACGAGGATTCTGGAACGCTGACCAAGGCCGTGCGGCGCAAGCCCTACAGCGTGGTGCTGCTCGACGAGATCGAGAAGGCGCATCCGGATGTCTTCAACATCCTGCTCCAGGTTCTCGACGAAGGGCACCTCACCGACAACTACGGGCGCGTGATCGACTTCAAGAACACGGTCGTCATCATGACCTCAAACGTCGGGGCCCGCGACATCACCAAGGGTCGCGGCCTGGGTTTCCACGCTCCGGACGCGAAGTCGAATTTCGAGCGGATCGCCGAGAAGGTGAAGGAAGAGATGCAGCACGTCTTCAACCCCGAGTTCCTCAACAGGCTCGACGACGTGATCGTCTTTCACCCGCTCTCGCAGGAGAACATCGCCGAGATCGTCGGGATTCTTCTCAAGGATGTTCAGAAGCGGTTGAGCGACGAGGAGCTGACGTTGAAGCTCACCGACACCGCGTCGGCGTTCCTAGTGAAGCACGGCTATGACGAGAAGTTCGGTGCTCGGCCGCTGAAGCGGGCGATCCAGAAGTTCATCGAGGATCCGCTTTCGGAGAAGATTCTCCTGGCCGAGTTCTCGAAGGGCGATGAGATCGAAGTGGACCTCGCCGCCGACGGCTTGAAGCTCGACTTCCGCGTGCTGAGCGGCTTGCCGAAAGCTTAGCGGAATCCGTCACAAACCAAGGGGCCGCCGGAGAGGAGCAACTCTCTGGCGGCCCTTTTGTCTAATCAGAATGCTCGCTCTCCGGCGGGGACCTCCACCAAACTGATTAGTGTATATTTGTGTTATGCGGAAATTTGCCTCATTCATGCTGGCATTTGTGGCCATCAGCGCGGCTCCTGTGTACGCCCAGGACACCGCGCCGGGGGCCTGCTCGACGCCTGAAACCATCGTCGCCACCGGGAACTCTCGGATAGACAGCGCGGCTGTTCGCTCGACCGCGGGACTCGCGACCGGCACGCAGCTCAACGTCCACGATCTCCAGACCGCCATCAAGGCGCTGTACGCGACCGGCCAGTTCGACGACGTTCAGATCCTCTGCCGCGTGTCGCCGACCACCAACAAGGCCGCGCTCGTCATCCAGGTCAAGGAGCGCCCGATGCTCACCGACTACAAGGTGATCGGTGCCGACCGCGTCTCTCCAAAGGACGTGAAGGAAAAGCTGGCCTTCGCCACGGGGGCTCCGGTCGATCCGGGCAAGATCGCCAAGGCCATCGCCAGCGTGGATTCTCTTTACGAGAGCAAGGGATACTATCTGGCGAGCGTCAAGCCGGAATCGACGCTCACCGGCGGCAAGCTGTCAATCAACTTCAGGGTCGACGAGGGAAGGCGACTCGCGATTTCCGGAATACGCATCAACGGCAACAAGAGCGTGTCGGATGCGGACATCGTGTCCGCGATGGACACCAAGCCGGAAGGATTTCTCTGGACCCGGAGTGGCGAGCTGGACGACACCAAGTATGCGCAGGACCTGAGCGAGAAAATCCCGCAGCTGTACGCGAGCCGCGGCTACATCGACTTCAGGATCCTCAAGGACACGCCGGTTGTTGACCGTGCGAAGGGCAAAGGATTGCTCGACATCACCGTCAGCGAGGGGCCGCGGTACAAAGTCGGCCACTTCGAAGTGCTCGGGAACCGCCGTTTCTCGAGCGACCAGATCAACGCCTTCTACCCGTTCGGCAAGAATCAGCAGACCACCGTGGTGCAGAAGGCGACCGGCCTCGTCCGCCGCGGCTACACCAATCCGCCCAACACGTTCGACGAAGCAAAGTGGGACGACGCGCAGCAAAAGCTGATGGAAGCCTACAACGACGAAGGCTACATCTACTCGAACATCCGCCCGATCACCGAGAGAGTGCCAAGCACCGACTCGGTTCGCACCGTCAATCTCCGCTGGGAGATCGATGAGAGGTCGCCGGCAATCGTCAACCGCATCGAGATCGTCGGCAACGACTACACCCATGAGTCGTGCATTCGCGAGCAAATCGTTCTCGCGCCGGGGCAAGTCTTCAACCGCAACTACCTGATCCGCAGCTATCAGAACATCGGCAACCTCAACTTCTTCGAGAGCCCGATGACCGCGCCGGAGACCCGCCCGAGCGGTGATCAGGGCGACGTCGACATTGTGTTCAACGTGAAGGAGAAGCGGACCGGCAACGTGAACTTCGGCGCGTCGATGGGCCAGGGCACCGGACTCGGCGGCTTCATTGGTCTCGATCAGCCCAACCTGCTGGGCCGCTGCAAGCGGGCGCAGGTGCAGTGGCAGTTCGGGCGTTTCATCAACGACTTCAACCTCACCTACAGCGATCCGAATATCCGCCAGTCGCGGATCTCGGGAAGCCTCACGGCATACCACAGCCGTTCGCGGTTCCAGATCGCGGACCTGGGTGGAGCGGTTCGGACGGGCGGGCAGATACAGCTTGGATTCCCCGTTCCACAGTCGATCTACACTCGCCTCTTCGTCTCGTACGGCGGAGAGAAGGTGAAATACGAGAGCAACGGCTTGCTGGCGACCGTTGCCGCCGCATGCAACAACTGCTTTCGCTCGACGCTGGGCTTTACGGCGCAGCACGACACCCGAACGGGCCTTCCATTCCCCGCGGACGGCGGCCTTCAATCGTTCGTGGCGCAATTCAACGGCGGTCCTCTGGGTGGTACGGCGTCCTTCCAGCGGTACACCACGGAGCTCCGCTCCTACGCGCCAATCGGACATGTCGGCGGCAGTCTCCTCGGGGGCGAGCCGATGATGTTCGTGGTCGGCCTTTCAGCGCGGGCCGGAGCCGTCTTTGGAGATACCGGTCCATTCTTCTACTCACAGGCGTTCACCGTCGGTGGCACGCAGTACGGTGAGCAGCTGCGCGGCTACGAAGAGTTTGCGATCACTCCGAGCGGTTTCAATCCCAACGCCAACCAGACCCAGGCGAGCCGTTCATCCTTTGGAAACGCGTTTTTTGTCGGAACCGGTGAGTTCGGGCTCCGGGTCAATCAGTCGCTCTACTTGAACACCTTCTTCGAAGGCGGCAATGTCTGGGACAAGCCGCGCGAGTTCGACCCGACGCGTCTGTTCAGGAGCTTCGGGTTCGGAGTTGCCACTCTCAGTCCGCTCGGACCCTTGGGTGTGGATATTGGGTATGGGTTCGACAAGATTGACACTCAGGGGCGGCCTGCTCCTGGCTGGAAGCTTCACTTCAAGCTCGGACAATTCTTTTAACATTGGAGTAATACATGCGACTGCTTTTCCGTGCGAGCTCGATCGCACTGGCCACATTGCTGATTCTTGTCGGCACAGCCGGAGCGCAGGCATCCCAAGCTCCGGCCCCAGCCACCAAGATCGGCTACATCAATTCGGCCCTGCTGCTTCAGCAGGCGCCGGGACGCGCCGAGGCTGAGGCGCAATTCGATAGGGAAGTGGGAGTCTACCGCCAGCAGATCCAGCGAATGGACGACTCGCTCAAGACGATGATGGCCGCCTTCGATCGCGACGCGCCGAAGCTCGATAGCGCCACGCGCGAGACCCGTCGAACGACCATAGGTCGACGCGAGGTCGAGTATCAGCAGCGAGCCCGCGGACTCGACTCCACTATGCAAGCGCGTCAGGCGCAGCTGGTCAAGCCGATCATGGAGCGCGTGCAAGCCGTCATCGAAACGATTCGTGCCGAGGATAACTACGCGGTCATTCTCGACGTCGGCGCTCAGGTGAGCGTGGTCGTCGCCGCGGACAAGAACCTCGATCTGACGGACCGGGTGCTGGCCCGCCTCAAGTCGCAGGGAATTCCGACCGGCCCACCGGCGAGCGGAGCCGTTCCACAGCCTGCGGGAGTGACTCGGCCCAAGAAGTGACCGGCATCGCGAGAGCCAATAGTTCAACCAGCGGTGGTGGTGCTAGCACCATCACCGCTGAAGCTATTGCGGCACTCGTTTCCGGGGAGCTGATAGGTGACGGGACAGCGGCCGTCACCGGAGTCGCGCCGCTCGATCGAGCGGACGCCACGCACCTGAGCATTCTTTCGAACGGAAAGTACGCGCACCTGATGGCGACGACGAAGGCGGGGGTGGTGCTCGTCGATCCGGAATTCCGCGACGCCGCCGGCGCGCCTCGTGCCCGCATAGTCGTCGAGCAGCCGCTCGAGAAGCTGTTGTCGCTGCTGCCAAGGCTCTATCCGCAGCAGCCGATGACTCCTGGTGTCGCGTCGACAGCGCGCATCGGGGCAGGCGCGAGTCTTGGCGAGCGAGTATCCATCGGCGAGTACGCGATCATCGGCGCGAGAGTGAGGCTGGGCAACGGCGTCGTGATCGGCCCGCATTGCGTCGTCGGAGACGGCGTTTCGGTCGGCGATGGCGCCCGGCTCTGGCCTGGTGTGACTATCTACGCCGATGCGACGCTCGGTGCGCGAACGATGATTCACTCCGGCGCGCGCATCGGATGCGATGGGTTCGGGTATGCGTTTCGCGATGGCGCGCATCAAAAGATCCTGCACGTCGGCGGCTGCATCATCGGTGACGATGTGGAGATTGGTGCCAACACGACGATCGACCGCGGCAGCATCGACGACACCGTGGTGGGGAACGGCACGAAGATCGACAATCTGGTGCAGATCGCCCACAACGTCAGGATCGGAGAGAAGTGTATCGTCATTGCGCAGGTGGGCATTGCCGGATCGGCAAGGATCGGCGATGGGGCGGTGCTCGCCGGGCAGGCCGGCATCAGCGGACATATCTCGATCGGCGCCGGCGCGCGCATCGCGGCCCAGGCGGGAGTCTTTGGCGACGTCCCGGCGGGGGAGTCGTGGTCCGGATATCCGGCGCGGCCGCACCGCGAAGCGCTTCGCGCATCGGCCGCGTTGTTTAAATTGGCTGGCATGATGCGGCGACTCGAGCAGTTGCTGGGAGAGCCCGACTCCAAGTGAGTCGAACGACTTTGGCGCGTCCCGTGGTGCTGGAAGGCATCGGCTTGCACCTGGGTGTCCAATGCCGGATCACCTTTCAGCCCGCGCC
>JADGQU010000420.1 GCA_017881545.1 Gemmatimonadaceae bacterium | reverse complement strand
GTACGGGAGCGGCAGCGCCTCGGTTTTTGCTCGACGAACATAGCTTTGAATAACTCTTCACTCTTGCTGACGGATCAAACGCACCACCTGAAGTACAGCCTCAAAGTTACGAGTTGTCGAAAAACGAAGGCTTGGCCCTCGCATTAACACTGCACCATCCCACGCCAGCCCCGCGAATGTCTGTGTTTGCCCACGTTCGTCTCAACCTATCAGCGTTGACGCAGTATCCATGACAAGTGCTTTTTCCACAGCATCACGAAGACGACTTGCGCAGAAGTTCCTAGCTTGTGCCGGAAGGATTGAAGGTGTAACTCGTAGCGATTCGCGCTAACAAAGAGTGACCGAACTTGACTTGTAGTCTCTTCGCCCAAACCCAAACCTCCATAACAATTACAAAGGCGAGAAGCAGCGTTGCGAGGAGAAAGTCGCGACTAGGTAGAGCCGTGGCCTTGGGAAGGCGTGCATCGCTAGTGAAGGCAACGACGTCGATGGCGGCGACGATGACGGCTCCCACCCCAGACCTCCACCAATGCCAGCGGCCACGCAGATAGTCGTTAACGAATAGCTTAAGCTGGATGAGTTGGAGATACAGCCCCTCGCTTTTGTAGTAGTTTGCCGTTTTGGCGACAGCGCCGGGTAAGACCCAGCGAATGAGGACAAGCCAGCTGACTATGTCGAAGACAAGGAACGCGGAAAGCGCGACCGCGAATGCTCGAGGTGAATCAACGTAGCACAGGATTGCGAACGGTATCGCGATCACGACTGCCGTACCGATGCACGTGGCTATCGCCCGTTTTGGGGGGGGTGGTTCCACGTATAGCACTTCTTGCTCATCTGCATCTGACGAAAGGCCGAACACCCACGACATGTAGTATGCAGCCAGCGTTCCGCGGAGCAAGAGTTGAGCGCTAAGGTCATTAAGTAGAGGCGCGAAGTTGAGTCCACTGAACTTCAACCAGGCGAAGGCAAGTGCGAGCGATCCGGCGACGACCTTAAGAATTGTTCGGGCCGTGCGTGCAAGCCTGATCATCTCGACCTTCTTCTGGGCGACATCGTGCGCCGCAGGCGGAGTCTGAAGCAGCGATTCAGCATCGGTAACCGGTAGGTCAGTCTTATTTGGCATGCAGGCCCCTCTCGTCAACATACATCTGGTATAGGAGTGTCTAAAAACGAGAAATCCCTACCCATGCCCGCCTAACGCGCTCTTTCGGAATCCGGTGAAGCGTTGGCCGGTGCAGGACGCCAAAGCGCGATTCAGTGAATTGCTCGATGCCAGCCTCACGAGAGGCCCGCAGATTGTGACGCGCCGCGGAGAGGAGATGGCGGTCCTCGTACGCGTCGATCACTGGCGCCAACTGGAAGAGGCCACACGTCCGCGGCTGAAGGACTTGTTACTCGCCGAGGCACCGCGAGCGGAGATTCCGGCTCCGCGTCGGGCACGGCGCCGGCGGGAACCTCCTGCGTTCGAGTGAGCGATCTTGTACCTGCTCGATACGAATGTTGTGTCCGAATTGCGCAAGCCGCGGCCTCACGGCGCCGTGGTGGCGTGGCTCGATGGAACGGCGGACGAGGACCTGCACCTCTCCGCGGTCACGTTGGGCGAGCTGCAGGCAGGTGTCGAAATCACTCGTGAACGCGACCCGGACAAGGCTTCCGAAATCGAGATCTGGATCGATCAGGTGGCGCAAACCTGGAACGTCCTTCCGGTCGATGCCCGCGTCTTCCGGGCCTGCGCAAAACTCATGCACCGGCAACCTGACCATCTATTCGAGGATGCGTTGATCGCTGCCACTGCGATCGTGCACCATCTGGTGGTTGTGACGCGCAACGTTCGTCACTTCACTGTCTTCAGTTATTGGCATCCGCGACGAGGCTCGCGCGAGCGGCAAAGGGTGTGACCGCACGTAGGCTTCCATTGCCCCCACGACGGGTCCCTTGATGCACCGATGATGCTGATCTATCCTGATGCGTCATGCGAACAACGATCACGATCGACGAAGAGCTCCTCGACGAGCTCAAAGAGCGTGCGGCAAGGGAAGGGACGACCGTGAGCAGGCTCATCGAAGACTCTGTTCGCCTTGTCGCTCGGCCGCACGCTGGCGTTGACACCGGGCAACCGTTCGAGCTCGTTACGTTCGGTAAGGGTGGTCGCTTCACCAGCTTCGATACCGATCGGGGGTCTGTTTTGATCGAGCAGGACGACGTAGCGCGTTACGGCCGCCGCGGCTGAACGATGGATCTCCCCGACGTCAACGTTCTGATCTACGCACACCGTGAGGACGCCCCGGAACACGACAAGTGTGCCGCGTGGCTCACCGGCATCGCTGGCAGCGCTGCTCCCTTTGCGCTTTCGTCGGTCACGCTCGGTGGCTTTCTGCGGATTGTCACCAATCCTCGCGTCTTCAAGCCTGCCACACCGATGGAACTTGCATTGGCTTTCTGTCGTCAACTGATGGCGCGGCAGACAGTTGTCTTTCTTCAGCCAGGGCCTCGTCACTGGGCGATCATGGTCGACCTCATCGAGCGCTCGGATGTGCGCGGTGCCATGGTGAGTGACGCATATCTGGCTGCGCTCGCTATCGAGCACGGCTGCGACCTCGTCACCACAGACAGCGACTTCGCACGATTCCCCGGCCTGCGATGGCGCAATCCTCTCGCCCCATAGAGATCGGCGGGCCCAATGTTGATCCAGATCTCCCGAGGTGACGCGACGGCGTTTTCGGGCCATCATTGGCCGCTGCGGAACAGTTCATGATGCGAGTCGAGGTCAAACCGGAGTTGTTGCG
>JADGQU010000419.1 GCA_017881545.1 Gemmatimonadaceae bacterium | reverse complement strand
GTTGAACTCAGGCGCCAGCATAGGCCAGCCTTTGACCCGCTCATCAGTTCAGCGTTGGTTAGCTTACCAGCGCTCGAACGACTCACCGGCGACTCTGCTCCAGCCGAGATCGCTTGGTCGGACGCATACCTTGAGCACGCATTTTCGGGATCAAAACCCCTTTCGCCGGGCGAATCATCGCGCAAGCCAGCGAACGCAGGCGAGGTCTTCGCGAAGCTTGTTAGCACACTGTCGCGAGAGTTTCCCGGTGGTAAGGCCGGAGGTCTGGCCACGCCTGACTTCAAGATAACTTCGCTGTCGCGCCTTGCTGGACCAGTCGCGGGCGACGTCAAGGAATTCACCGAGGGTGTGTTCAACCCACTCAAGTGCTTCGACGATCCGAATCTGATGCGCCTCTTGGGCGTCATCGGTCTGAATGACCTCATACAGCCCGTTCTCGAATTGCGTGACCAGGTGCAGAAGATCCCGCGGCTTCTCATGGATGAAGCACATGCGATTGACCAGGCCGTCGCCGACCAGCTCCGATCGATCGCTCAAAGGCTGCATCCCGTTGTCGTAGGCGCTCAGAGCCGAATCGTCGACCTACGCAAGACGGTTACTGATCTGTGTACGCAAACGGCAGTGCAGGCTAGTCTCGTTGCCGCCAATCTTCAGCGAAAGGTGACGACAGCATTCTCTGAGTCAGTGAATGGTCTGGTCGATCCCAGTCTGAGACCCGCGGTTGATCGGGAGATCGAACGAGTCAAACTCGACTTCCCCCAGATCCGCGTGACTCCAGCGTGTAAAGAGGCAGCGATGTCGGCATCGCTAACCGAGGTCCTCACACCCATGATTTCCTCGGGCAATGAACCGCTGCTGACGGCCCTTCCGGATGGCAAGCGAACACTATCGGCTGTTAGAAAGGCATATGACGATCTGGTGAAGGCTGTAACGAATCAGGCCACCGCACTCGAGACCGATTTGGTCGCCATCACGAACGCCTTCGATATCACTTCAGCGGTCCAGGCGGCGTTGACCCAGTTTGCTCGTGACGCCGAAGAGGCGATTAACGCGATCGCATCCGCTCCTCGTCTGGCTATCTTCGAGCGTATTGATACGACTGTGGCCGCGCTGGCCGCTGTCGTGTCGACACCCAACGAGGCGACGGCCGCGAGTGCGATCCAAGCGCTGAAGTTACTAAAAAGTGAAGCTGAGACTCTGTCAGCGACGAGCCTGGGACAATTCCCGCTCGTTGCCGATATGCAGCGGCGTGTCGCGAATGCGCGTGCGAGCCTTGAAAACGGTCGCGACAGATTGCAAGCTGGCGTCAAGAGCTCCGCGGAGTCTATCTCCATCCATCTCACAGAAGCAGCGCCGAAATTGACTGCCACCACGCAACTGGCGATCGCTGGAGTCCGAGCGGCACTGGATGCCGAAATCGCCCAAGCCGAGCACGAGATTGAAGACGTTGTTGTTACAGCCGTCGCCGAAGCAGTCAGTCCAGCAATCGACCTCTATACGCAGTTCGAAAAAGCGTTGACCATTTCAAAGCAGCAAGCGGAGCAGTTTCGACGAGAGTTTGAATCGCTTCGAGAGGTGATCGAAACCGCCCTACGCGACCAGATCGCCGCCTTGCTTCAACCCCGCGATCTCACCGCCACCTACGAGTTCCATCCCGCCCTGCGGTCAGCCCCTCCGGGCGCTCCAGTATTCGTCGTTAACAGATCGACTTCGATGTCGATCGTGACGGCGGTTACGACTCATATCGCGCCGGCCGATAAGAACCCGCTCGCCGTGACGATGCGCATGAAGGCAGAAGTGAATGCTTTCGATATTCAGCTTTTCCCGGCTGCACAGTTCCTGACGCTCCACTTCGATCGCGTTTCCATCAGCTCGGATAACGGTCAGACGCCAGCGGTAGACGTGAAGTTGCGGGACGGAAATCCCGTGGAGTTCGGAGGGCCGCTCGCTTTTATCAAGACTCTTCAGGACAAGCTCCCCTTCGGAAAGACCGGCTTTCGAATCAGTGTGAGCTCAGACGCCATTCGTGTGGGCTACCTCATGGCGTTGCCGAACGTGACCGTCGGTGCTCTCAATTTACGTGCGCTGTCGATCTCTGCCGCACTTGAGCTTCCCTTCAGGGGCGGGCCTGCACGAATTCGATTCGCCTTCGCCGACCGAGACCGTCCTTTCATTCTTACGGTGGGAATCCTCGGAGGCGGGGGTTTCGTCGCAGTTACGCTCGGCCTCGATCGTGTCGAGCGCCTGGAAGGGGCGCTCGAGTTCGGCGCCACGGCGGAACTTGCGCTCGGTCCGGCTCACGGCGAAGCACACATCATGGCTGGAATTTACTTCTCGATCACCCCAGCGGGCGCACAGCTCACCGGTTATCTACGCGCTGGCGGGTCTCTCGACATTCTGAACCTCGTTACCATGACCGTCGAGTTCTTCCTCGGTTTCACCCACGATCAGGTGCGCAACGTCGCCTATGGTGAGGCAACTGTCGACGTCAACATCGAAATCGGACCGTTCTACAAGGTCAGCGTCAGCCTTAGGTGCCGCCGCGAATTTCAGGGCGGCTCAAAGACGGCTTCACTTCTCGGCTCGCCATCAGAGCAAATCGCGTCGATCCTTCCTCCAATGATGAGTAGCTCTTCCTCGGACAACTTGCTACCCATCCCCGACGACGTCCCCGTCGATGTTCTCGCACTATGGGAGGACGCCTCCTGGAGCGGTTACAAGAAAACGTTTGTGAGTCATAACGGAGGTTGCCATGTCCGGTAAGCCGGTCATTTCTTGGCACGTGATTCC
>JADGQU010000418.1 GCA_017881545.1 Gemmatimonadaceae bacterium | reverse complement strand
GGATGGGTGCGCTCGCTGCTCGGGCGCGTGACATCGATGGAGAGCGGGACCGCGTTCATTGACGCGCGTGGCGCGATCTGGCTGCCGGCAGCCGAATCCGGCCCCGGGCCCCTCCGTCGCCGCGCCGAGATCACGGAGCTGAAGCAGGCCGTCACCAACAGCGCGTCGGCCCGCCATGGCGCCGTTGCGGCAGCCGAGTCCGAGCGAGCGGCACTGGCATCGGCCGAACGCGCGGCGATCGTCGCGCACGAGGCCGCGTCACAGGCTGCACGCGAGAACGCGGACGCGGCCGACCGCTCTGCTTCGCTCGCACGGCAGCACCAGCGCGCAGCGCGAGAGGCCGCTGAAGCCCGGGCGCTCATCGAAAGGCTGACGGAGCGCCTCGCGGCGACGATCACGCGGATCCAATCGCTTGAGACGAGCGCGCGCGAGATCGAAGCGCGGATCACTGAGCGTGACGCCGCTGTCGCCGCTGCGCGCGAGATGCTCTCCAGCGCGGAGATCACGCAGGATGAAGCTCGGGACCAGCGCACCGCCAGTCAGATCAAACGCGCTCAGGCGCAGGCACAGCTCGAGGTGGCGTCGGATCGCGAGCGTCATCTGAGCGAAGAGTTCGCGTCGGCGAACGGCCGTCTGGAATCGCTCCAGCTGGAGCTCACCACGCTCTCAAGCGCGGATGCGCAGCTCACCGAGCAGGTCTCCCAGTGGCAGAGCGAGCTCGATGCGCGACACGCGACACTCGCGGACGCCGAGCAGAAGCTGGCGGACACCGAGCGTGACGTGCGCGACGTTGACGAGCGCCTCACGAACGATGAGCACGGGCTCGTCGAGATGCGCCGCCATTCTTCGGCGCTGAGCGAGGAGCTGCACGCGGCGGAGCTACGCTACA
This sequence comes from Gemmatimonadaceae bacterium, assembly GCA_017881545.1. Classification (GTDB taxonomy): domain Bacteria; phylum Gemmatimonadota; class Gemmatimonadetes; order Gemmatimonadales; family Gemmatimonadaceae; genus UBA4720. Next base: position 1,907 of record JADGQU010000418.1, on the reverse strand, counting down.
CCGAGCTCTCGGGACGCCGCGCGGCCATTCGCGAGCGCCTGGAGGCGGAGTGGAAAAAGCCGGTCGATGAATTGCTCGCCGGCGTGGAGTCGCTGGAGATGGATGACGAGACTCTCCGCGCCGAAGCAGCGCTCGTCCGCGAGCAGCTGGACGCACTCGGCCCCGTCAACCCGCTGGCGATTGAGGAGCACGAGGAAGAAACGAAACGCCTCAGCTTCCTCACCACGCAGCGCGACGACCTCAACTCGGCGAAGAGCTCGCTACAGCAGGCGATTCGCGAAATCGACACGACGGCTCGCGATCTCTTCCTTCAGACGTTCGTGCAGGTGCGCGAGAATTTCCGCAACATCTTCATGACACTGTTCGGCGGCGGCGAGTGCGATCTGCGCCTGGAATACCCCGACAAGCCGCTCGAGGGGGACATCGAGATCCACGCTTCTCCGCGAGGCAAGCGCACGCAGAGAATCCACCTGCTCTCGAGCGGCGAGAAGGCGCTGGTCGCGCTCTCTCTACTGTTCGGAATATTCCTGACCAAGCCGAGCCCGTTCTGCCTGCTCGACGAAGTGGACGCTCCGCTCGATGATCAGAACATCGGACACTTCGTCCGCATGCTCAACCGCTTCAAGAACAAAACGCAGTTCATCGTGATCACTCACAACCCGCGCACGACCACGGAAGCCGCGGACGCCGTTTACGGTGTCACCATGCAGGAGCCGGGCGTATCATCGCTGGTGAGCGTCCGCATGCGTGGCAGAACGGTCGATGAGACGATCTCACCCGCGCACCCCGCGCATACCCCACAGCTGCACGACGAGCCCGCCGAAGCCGCCGAGACAGCCCCAGTCATCGCGTAAATGCTAGTCGTCATGGCGCACGACGCGACGGCGAAAGACGTCGATCGCGTAGTCAGCATCATCAAGGAGATGGGTTACGAGGCGAGACCGATGCCCGGCGCTCAGCGCACGGCGGTCGGCCTCGTCGGAAATGATGGACGCGTCGACGCGTCCCGGATCGAGGCGCTGCCGGGCGTCGCGCAGATCATCCACGTCACGCAGCCCTACAAGCAGGTATCGCGCGAGTGGCGGGCGGAGAACACCGTAGTTGAGCTTGCGCCCGGCGTCACGATCGGAGGCGACAGTGTCATCGTGATAGGAGGCCCGTGCTCGGTCGAATCGGAGGAGCAGATCCTTGCGGCGGCGCGCATCGTGAAAGCGGCCGGTGGAACTGCTCTTCGCGGCGGCGCGTTCAAGCCCCGCAGCTCCCCGTACTCGTTCCAGGGTCTGGGCAAGAAAGGACTGGAGCTTCTTGCGCGCGCACGAAAGGAAACGGGACTTCCGATCGTGACTGAGGCAATGGATTCCGAGGGCGCGCAAATCGTGGCCGAAGTTGCAGACTGCATCCAGATCGGCGCGCGCAACATGCAGAACTATTCGCTGCTCAAGACCGTCGGAAAAATGAAGAAGCCAGTGCTGCTGAAACGTGGGATGGCGGCGACGATCAATGACATGCTACTCAGCGCCGAGTACATACTGGCCGAGGGAAACGAGAAGGTGATCCTGTGTGAGCGTGGAGTCCGGAGCTTTGATCCGGCTGCGCGCAACATGCTCGATCTCACCGCAATTCCAATCGTGCATAGACTCTCGCACCTGCCAATCATCGCCGATCCGAGCCACGGCACCGGGCTGCGCGACAAGGTGATTCCGATGGCGCGCGCGGCGGTCGCCGCCGGTGCGGATGGAGTGATCATCGAAGTTCATCCTGAGCCCGACAAGGCGCTATCCGATGGGGCGCAGTCGCTCTATCCGGATCAGTTCGCGCAGCTCGTCGTAGAGCTCCGCGCGGTCGCTGCGGCGATCGGACGCAGCATTCCTCCCGCCCGAACAGGAACGGCATAGGCTCTGCCGGGT
>JADGQU010000417.1 GCA_017881545.1 Gemmatimonadaceae bacterium | reverse complement strand
ATCCCCTGCATGAAACGCACGTCCGCCGCCGTGTAGCGTGGTGCGTCCTGCGCCGACGCGGTCGCGGCCGTGATGAGCGCGAGCCAGAGAGGGATCAGGCTATCCCCGAACAGTTTTTTCATGAGTTTTGTGAATTGAACGTATTGTCCTGCCGGTTTGTTGCAAGCTCGCGACGGCGTTGTAATCCTGCTGTCAGCGAGCGGCGTTGCCCCCGATTCGTTCGAGCGCCCAGGCGGCGTGCTCCGCGACGAACGGCTCGGGATCGTGGAGCGCTGCGACGAGGGTGGCCACGTCGTCAGCCGTTCCAACGTTGCCTAGGACTGTGGCCGCGTTGCGCGCAAGTCCCCGACGCTTCGCGCGTTTCATCGGCGACCCTTTGAAGTCCCGGCGGAAGGACTCGTCGTCCATCGACAGAATTCTCCTTGCGACGGCCCGCGCATCGCCACCGAGAACTTCGCGCGGGCGAAACGACTCTTCGCGCATATCCTGGGAGAACCTGACGTTCCAGGGACACACGTCCTGACAGATGTCACAACCGTAGACGAGACCGCCCATCTTGTCTCGCTCCGGAAGCGGAATTGATCCCTTCGCCTCGATCGTGAGGTAGGAGATGCACTTGGTGGCGTCGAGCACGCGCGGCTCGACGAAGGCCGCAGTTGGACAGGCGTCCAGACATCGAGTGCAACTGCCGCACCGATCCGCCTCGAATGGCGCATCCGGCGCGAGATCGAAATCCACGAGCAGGACGCCGATGAAAAAGAACGATCCAAGCTTCGGGTTGATAAGGTTCGTGTTCTTCCCAAACCACCCGAGCCCCGCGCGGCGCGCGAGATCGCGCTCGAGAATCGGACCTGTATCCACGTAGGCCTTTCCGTGGATCGGGCGCCCCGCTTCCGACTCGAGCCACCGATGCAGCTCGTCGAGCCTGGCCGTCATGACGTCGTGGTAGTCGTCTCCCCGCGCGTAGCGGGCGACGGGCCCGCTCGGCTCGCGACCGCCGTAGTTCAAGCCGACGACGATCGCACTCGTGGCGCCGGCAACGGGCAAACGGGAGTCGCGGCGCTTGGCCGAGCCACGCGGGAGATAGTCCATCTCGCCCGAGTATCCGCTCTCTATCCAGGAGTCGAACGCGTCGGCCGTCTCCATTGGGCCGGGCGAAGTGATTCCGACGAGATCGAACCCCAACCCGTAAGCCTGCGCCTTGAGCAGGCTCTCGATGGACAATGACTCGGCGGTCGGCATCAGCATCGGCGCGCCACGCAGGCGGGGATCGCGGTGGCTTTCCACTTGGCGGCAGTCACTCGTTTGCGCTTGCCCAGCGGGCATAGCGCTCGACGTCAGTGACGGACGGCACTGCATCGTAGTCCCCATATGCGGTGTACATTCGCCAGCGGAGATACGTTGGATCGGGCAACGGAAGAAAGGGAAATTGCCGGTACCAGGCGTTGGATCTGAACCGCCAGGTGATCCGTACAAGATCGATCGCAAGTCGCGGACGGCGTGTTGTCCGCAACGCCAGTCGGAACGCCAGTCGTAGCCACGGCATGTGCCTCCTAATATATAGAAGAGGTCATGCCACACTCCGACCCCCATGTACTGGGACTCATCTCCGACACACACGGACTGATTCGTCCGGGCGTGCACGACGCTCTGGCGGGAGTAGAGCTGATTCTTCACGCCGGTGATGTGGGTGGCTCCGCGATTCTCGATGAGCTAAGTCTGATCGCGCCGGTCAGGGCGGTGTTCGGCAACACCGATCCGCCCGACGAGCCCGGGCTGGCGGAAGAGATCGTCGTCGAGGTAGGCGGATTGCGCGTTCACGTCAGTCACGGACACGAAGTCGGTAGTCCCACTCCGGCGAAGCTGGCCGTTCGCTATGATGCTGATGTCGTTGTCTACGGCCACACACACCGGCCGCTCGTAACGCAGTATGATGGCAGACTATTCGTGAATCCTGGAGCTGCGGGCGCGAAGCGATTCAATATTTCCCCGAGCGTCGGAAAACTGAGTATCGCGAACGGGAAAGCGGAGATAGAGATCATTGACATCCCTTGAGCTGATGACTGAGGAAGTGCAGGTGTGGGTGGCGTCGCTCGACGTGACTGACGAGCGGTACGACACCCTCGCGCGAGTCCTGCCCTCCGAGGAGAAGGACCGCGCCGCTAGCCTGACGCCGATTGCGGCGCGTCGGTTCGTGGTTGCGCGCGGCATTCTGCGCACTCTGCTCGCTGGTTTTACCGGCACCTCGGCGGAAAAGCTGCGCTTCAGCTATGGGAATTCCGGGAAGCCGTCGCTCATCGATCGCGACGACATCCACTTCAACATTTCCCACTCGGCTGATCTTGGCTTGTTCGCGTTCGCTCCCGATCGCCCCGTCGGCGTGGATGTCGAGAACGAACGCCCGGTGAGACGGCTGCTGGACGTCGCCCAGCGTTTCATGTCCGACGACGAGCTCAGGTCACTCGTCGACACCGCGCCCGACGAGCGAGATGTGGCGTTCCTGAAGTCGTGGGTCGTGCGCGAAGCGCGTCTCAAGGCGGAAGGGAAAGGCGTGTGGTCGGGATCGGAACACGTCAACCCGCGCCCGAACCTCACTCACAAGCTCTTCACGCCGCGCCCCCGATACATCGCCGCGATCGCCGCGCCTGAATCCGACTGGAGGCTCTACACTTGCGCAATGAAGGACTAGCTCGCAATACAGACGTTCACCTGAGCTAGACTGTCCCCGGCGGGGCGGTGACATACCGTTACCTTCGGGGCTTTGCGTTCCTTCTGCACGGGCCGCTTATTTCACCGTCT
>JADGQU010000113.1 GCA_017881545.1 Gemmatimonadaceae bacterium | reverse complement strand
ACTCCTTGTGGCAGTCATAGATCTAAGTGGGACGAGACCCTAACTCTCGTTACGGGCTCACCGCGCGTTAGGGGCGGGGCGGCACGTTTAAGGAATCGAAAAAAATGGCAACCGCAATTGATCTCAGGGGACTTGTCCGTCCGCAGCTAGTTGAAGCGACCAAGCGCGAAGACAATCCCAACATCGCAGAATTTCGCCTTCAGCCGCTCGAGCGCGGATTCGGACACACTCTGGGGAACGCCATGCGGCGTCTTCTCCTGTCGTCGCTCCGGGGCTCCGCCGTGTGGGGATTCCGCATCGACGGCGTCCTGCACGAGCACCAGACCATCCCGGGCGTCGTCGAGGACGTCCACCAGATCATCGGCAATCTGAAGATCCTCACGCTCACTCTCGACGAGGGTGTGGAGAACACCGTTCTCCGCATTTCCAAGAATTCAGCGGGTCCCGTGACCGCGGCTGATATCGAGGGCCAGGGCGGCGTCACCATCGTCGATCGCAACCAGCACCTCTTCACGCTGCAGGGCGACCGCGACATCAACGTCGAGCTGTACGTCGGGCGTGGCCGCGGCTACGTCGAAGCCGATCAGCACGTCGTCGACAAGACGCTGCCGGTGGATGTCGTCCGCATCGATTCGATCTACAATCCCGTTCGCCGCGCCAACTTCGCCGTCGCTGAGACGCGCGTCGGGCAGCGCACGGACTACGACCGGCTGACGCTGACGGTCGAGACCAACGGCACGGTTACGCCGGAAGAGGCAGTGAGCTACGCGGCCGCGCTGGCGCAGACGCACTTCCAGTATTTCGCCGGCTTCGGCTCGCACGCATCGGCGCCGCTCGTTCCGGGCACCGATCTCCCCGGCGGAGATGCTCATCGTCTGGCCGAGGTGCTGCGCACTCCGATCGAAGATTTCGAGCTCTCGGTTCGCTCCGTGAACTCGCTCAAGAATTCCGCTATTCGCACGCTGGGTGATCTGGTCCGCCAGAGCGAGAGCCAGATCCTCCAGGTCAAGAACTTCGGCAAGAAGTCGCTGAACGAGATCGCCGACCTGCTCGAGCGGGAGAGCCTCAACTTCGGAATGAAGTACGAGGAGACACCCGACGGCGTTCGCATCACGGATCAGGGCACGCCGCCCAACCGCAACGTCGCCACCGTTGGCGCCGACGACGAAGAGGAAGGCTAGGGATGCGTCACCGTAAAGTAGGCAGACAGCTTCGCCGGACCAGCGAGCAAAAGCTGGCTCTGATGAAGAACCTCGCGAAAGCGCTGATCGAGCGCGGCGCCATCGAGACCACCGAGGCGAAAGCCAAGGAGCTGCGCCCGTTCATTGAGAAACTGATCACCAAAGCCAAGACCGGGACGCTTCATAACCGTCGCCTCGCCGGTGCCAAAGTGCCGCATCGTGCTACTGCCGATAAGCTGTTCCAGGAGATCGGACCGCGCTTCGCGACACGCAAAGGCGGGTACACCCGGATCCTCAAGACCGGCCACCGCAAAGGCGACGGCGCCGAGATGGCGCGCATCGAGCTGATGCCGACGGAGAGCTGACCATGGCACAGATCAAGAGAAACCGATGCTACGTCTGCGACAAGGGCGTCGCGTACGGCAATAACGTCTCGCACGCGAACAACAAGACGCGCCGCACCTGGAAGCCGAATCTTCAGGTTGCCCGCATCGTCATCGATGGAAAGATCACGAAGGTGAAGGTGTGCACTCGGTGCCTTCACGCTGGGAAAGTGGTGCGCGCTCCGAGAGGAGTTTCCGCTGCGTAGGCCTGCGTTTCGCACGAAAGAAAAAGGGAGCCCGTGGGGCTCCCTTTTTCTTAACTGTCAACTGCGACTGAACGGGCGGGAGGCGTGAGTGGCAGAGGCGCCAGTTTGTTAGTTCACTACGCCCCGACTGCACTAGTGGCGTGCTGGGCACAAGCAGTCCCCCTGTACGCCACCGAGGCAAGTCCCGGCGTCGTGAACTGGATCACTGATGCCTACGCTACTCGCGCCTCCCGCCCGTTCAGTTGCAGTTGCCAGTCTCCCGCCGTTCAGTTGCAGTTCCAGCTTTGTACGGTACCACCGACATTTGCTAACTTCATTCAGTGAATCGCCCGTAACGGTATGCCTAAGCGCACCGACCTCCACCGAATCCTCGTAATCGGTTCCGGCCCGATCATCATCGGGCAGGGCGCCGAGTTCGACTATTCGGGAACCCAGGCGGCAAAGGCGCTCCAGGAAGAGGGGTTCGAGGTCATCCTCGTCAACTCCAATCCGGCGACAATCATGACCGATCCGGAGTTCGCCGACCGCACCTACATCGAGCCGGTGACGCCGGAGTACGTAGAGCTCATCATCGCAAAGGAGCGGCCCGACGCGCTGCTTCCGACGATGGGGGGACAAACCGCCCTCAATGTGGCGATGAAGCTCGCGGAGAGGGGCGTGCTCGAGAAGTACGACGTCGAGCTGATTGGAGCGGACGCGCGCGCGATCGCGATGGCCGAGGACAGAGGGCTGTTCGCCGAGGCGATGAAGCGAATCGGACTCGCCACCCCGCCAGGCGGCATCGCGACGACGCTCGATGAAGCCTTTGACCTCCTCGCGATTACGGCCTTTCCGGCGATCGTACGGCCGGCGTTCACACTGGGCGGCACTGGCGGCGGGATCGCCTACAACCGCCAGGAGTTCGAAGACATAATTCGTCGCGGGCTCGATCTTTCGCCCGTGAGCCAGGTGCTGGTCGAGCGCAGCGTCATCGGCTGGAAGGAGTTCGAGCTCGAGGTGATGCGCGACGGGGCGGACAACGTTGTGATCGTCTGCTCCATCGAGAACATCGATCCGATGGGAGTGCACACGGGCGATTCGATCACCGTCGCGCCGGCGATGACTCTGACCGACCGCGAGTATCAGCTGATGCGCGACGCCTCCGTCGCCGTGATTCGGGAGATCGGCGTCGAAGCCGGCGGCTGCAACATCCAGTTCGCGATCAACCCGGTCGACGGTGAGATGCTCGTGATCGAGATGAATCCGCGGGTGTCCCGCTCCTCCGCGCTCGCCTCGAAGGCAACCGGATTCCCGATCGCGCGGATCGGGACGAAGCTCGCCGTCGGCTACCGCCTCGACGAGATTCCGAACGACATCACCGGCACGACGCCGGCTTCATTCGAGCCGGTGCTCGACTACGTCGTGGTCAAGTGCCCGCGGTTCGCGTTCGAGAAATTCAGGGCCGCGGATCCGCGGCTTACCACACAGATGAAATCCGTCGGCGAATCGATGGCGATCGGACGCACGTTCAAGGAGGCGTTCCAGAAAGCCTTGCGCGCTCTCGAGACGGGCCGGCCCGGATGGACCGTATCCGCGAGGCTCGCCGATGACCGTCTCGAGGATGATTCCCTCGAGTCGCTGCGCGGTGGGCTGAGGCAGCCGACGCCGGAGCGCATCTTCCAGGTGAAACGCGCGCTCGCCGCAGGAATCTCCATCGACGAGGCGAGTGAGCTTACCGGGATAGATCGGTGGTTTCTGTCCCAGATGGCGGAGCTGCTGGACGCGGAGAAGGCGTTCGCCGCGCTCAGGACCATCGACAAGGACGTTCTGTTGCGCATGAAGAGGATCGGCTTCTCCGACCGGCAGCTCGCCGACCTGCGCGGAGAAACTGAAGCGGCGGCGCGCGCGCGGAGAATCGGGTTCGGGATCGTCCCCGCTTACAAGATGGTGGACACCTGCGCCGGCGAGTTCCCGTCAGCCACACCGTACCTCTACAGCAGCTACGACGAGGAGAGCGAGGCTCCGAGGAGCGGGAAGCGCTCGGTTGTGATTCTGGGCAGTGGACCCAACCGCATCGGGCAGGGAGTCGAGTTCGATTACTGCTGCGTGCGCGCCGCGCTGGCGCTGCGCGAGCAGGGCTACGAGACGATCATGATTAACTCGAACCCCGAGACCGTCTCCACCGACTTCGACATCTCCGACAAGCTGTACTTCGAGCCGCTGACCCTCGAGCACGTCCTCGACATCGTCGAGCGCGAGCAGCCACTCGGCGTGATCGTGCAACTCGGCGGTCAGACACCGCTCAAGCTCACGAACGGGCTCGAGAAGGCTGGGGTTTCCATTCTCGGCACCCAGCCGGATGCGATCGACACCGCCGAGGACAGGAAGCGTTTCGACGCGATTGCGCGGAGTCTCGGAATCCGGCAGCCGGAGAACGGCATCGCCACGAGTCTCGAAGAAGCAGTCACAGCGGCGACGCGGATCGGATACCCCGTGCTTGTGCGTCCATCGTACGTGTTGGGTGGCCGGGCAATGGAGATCGTCTACGACGAACCGTCTCTCCGGCAGTACTTCGATCGGGCCGCGCGAGTGTCCGAGGACAAGCCCGTCCTGATCGATCGCTTCCTCGAGGATGCGTTCGAGGCCGACGTCGACGCGATTTCGGACGGCGATCGCGTAGTGATCGGTGGAGTGATGCAGCACATCGAGGACGCAGGGATCCACTCCGGCGATTCCGCGTGCGTGCTGCCGCCGTACCTGATCGACGAAGAGCACATCGACGAGATGCGGGAGCACACCGTGGCCCTCGCCAAGGCGCTCAACGTGGTCGGCCTGATCAACGTTCAGTACGCGATCAAGGATGGGTTGGTGTACGTGCTCGAGGTGAATCCGCGGGCGAGCCGGACGGTACCGTTCGTCTCGAAGGCCATCGGGGTTCCTTTGGCGGCCATTGCCGCGAGAGTAATGATGGGCGAGACGCTCGATGCAATCGGGTTTACCGAGGAAGTGATTCCGGGCTACATCTCGGTCAAGGAAGCCGTGTTCCCGTTCAACAAATTCCGCGAGTTCGATCCGATCCTCGGTCCCGAGATGAGATCGACGGGCGAAGTGATGGGGATCTCGGACTCCTTCGGAAGCGCGTTCGGCAAGGCACAGCTGGCGGCGGACAACATGCTGCCGACCGAGGGAGCGCTCTTCATTACCGTGAACGACTCCGACAAGGGTGCGGTGACGCCAATCGCAAGACGGTTTCAGGAAATGGGATTCAAGCTGTTCGCGACGGGCGGGACGGCCAAGCATCTGCGTGGACGCGGCATCCCCGTCGAGACTGTGCTCAAGATTCACGAGGGCCGCCCGAACGGCATCGACATGATGCTGAACGGGGTGATCAAGCTTCTGATCAACACACCTCTCGGCAAGGAGTCGCAGCGCGACGACTACACGATGCGCCAGGCGGCGATCGCAAACCACGTCGCGTATACGACGACACTTTCCGCCGCCAACGCGGCATGCGACGCAATTCTGTCGCTACGCTCCCGCGCGCCGTCGGTGCTCTCGCTCCAGGAGTGGCACTCGCGAATTCCAAAGGAAGCAGGCGTCTAGATGTCAAAGCCTTTTATCCATGAGTCTGCCTACGTCGACGACGGCGCGCAGATCGGCTCTGACACCAAGGTCTGGCATTTCTGCCACGTCCTCGGCGGCGCCGTGATCGGACAGCGGTGCTCGCTCGGACAGAACGTGGTGGTGATGAACGGCGTCAGGATCGGGAACAACGTCAAGATTCAGAACAACGTCTCGGTCTACGAGGGCGTAGAGCTGGAGGACGATGTGTTCTGCGGGCCGTCGATGGTTTTCACGAACGTGGTGAATCCGCGCGCCCACGTTTCGCGGAAGAGCGAATACAAGCGCACACTCGTGGAGCGAGGCGTGACGATCGGCGCCAACGCGACGATCGTGTGCGGTGTCACGCTCGAGGAATACGCGTTCATCGGAGCCGGAAGCGTGATCACGAAGAACGTTCCCGCATATGCACTGATGGTCGGAGTCCCGGCCCGCAGAATCGGCTGGATGTGCCAATGCGGCGAACGGCTTCCGGACAAGAATCCCGAGGCGTGCAAGGTGTGCCGCACGCGCTACCGGCAGGAAGGCGATCAATTGAGGAGAGTCTCCTAGGTGAGCTCCGAGAAGACGTTTCGCGTCGCGCTCGTCGGCTGCGGACGAATCAGCAAGAACCACTTCGATGCGATCGAGCAGATCGATGGTCTCGAGCTGGTGGCGGTGGCCGACGCCGATCCGGAGCGCGCGGCGCAGGCCGGGGCGCAGTGGAACGTCCCGCACTTCGCCTCGTACGAGAAAATGCTGAAGGAGAGCAAGGCGGATGTCGTGACGATCGCGACTCCGTCGGGCCTGCACGCGGAGCAGGGAGTCGCGGCGGCGCTCGCAGGGAAGCATGTGGTGATGGAGAAGCCGATGGCGATATCCCTCACGGGCGCCGACGCGCTGGTGCACGCCTGCGACAAGGCAGGAGTGCGGCTGTTCGTCGTCAAGCAGAACCGGCTCAATCTTCCGGTGCAGATGCTCAAGCGGGCGGTCGACCGGAATCGCTTTGGGCGAATCTACATGGCGAGCTGCACGGTCCACTGGGCGCGCCCGCAGGAGTACTACGACCAGGCGCCCTGGCGCGGCACGTGGGAATTCGACGGCGGTGCGTTCATGAATCAGGCGTCGCACTACGTGGATCTGATTCAGTGGCTGATGGGTCCCGTCGAGAGCGTCATGGCGAAGACGGCGACGCTCGCGCGCCGCATCGAGACAGAAGACACCGGGGCGGCAATTCTGAAATTTCGATCGGGCGCGCTGGGGACAATCCAGGTCACGATGCTTGCGTACCCGCGCAATCTCGAGGGATCGATCACCATCCTCGGCGAGAAGGGCTCGGCAAAGATCGGCGGCACGGCGGTGAACAAGATCGAGTACTGGCAGTTCGCCGAGTCCGACGACGATGACAAGCTGGTGGAAGCCGCGGATACCAATCCGCCGAACGTCTATGGTCTGGGACACCAGGGCTACTACCGAAACGTCCTGGCGGTTCTCAGGGGCGAAGCCAAGCCCGACACAGACGGGCGGGCCGGCAGGAAGTCGCTGGAATTGATCCTCGGCATCTACGAGTCGGCCAAGACGGGGAGGGAGGTACCTCTTCCGCTACGCGCCCAAGTGTGAGCCAGAAGCGCTTATCTTTAACAGCTTCCCCTTTGGACCTGACCCCCAACACCAATAATGGCCGTACCACTTCTTGATCTGAAAGCTCAACACGCGACCATTCGCGATTCCGTCGTCAACGCGATGACGAAGGTCATCGACGAGCAGGCGTTCATCCTGGGCGGGCCCGTCGAACGGCTCGAGCGCGAAGTCGGGCTGCTTTCGCACACAACGCATGCGATCGGGTGCGCAAACGGCACCGACGCG
>JADGQU010000416.1 GCA_017881545.1 Gemmatimonadaceae bacterium | reverse complement strand
AAAGTCTGCCCAGAGCACATTACGATCACCGACAACGCCATCATTCCTCTTAAGGAACGCGTAGCCGACAGGTATTACGATCCGATCGCGAAACTAGTGCGACTCGTGCGGGGTAGGAAATCAACTGACACGGGTCAGGGAGAAGCTCGGTGAAAGAGGATTTTAAGGACTTCAAGCTGAAACCAATTTCGAAGGAAGCGATTCCGCGCGCGATCCAGAAGGCCGAGCGGTATCGTCTGATCAACCAGTCGTGGGCGGCCGAGAGCATTTGCCGCGACATCCTGGAGATAGATCCCGCGAACCAGCAGGTGATGGTGATGCTGGTGCTCGCCCTCACCGACCAGCTGGCGGAGGGTGTGCACGCCACGGTCATGAAGGCCGTGCATGAGACGCTGCCGCGCATCACCGATCTGTATCAGCGGGCGTACTATACGGGCATTGCATCCGAGCGCAGCGGACAGGCGCAACTGTTTCGCGGCGGGATGGGGGGCGGTGCAATGGCGTATGATTCCCTGCGGGAAGCGATGAAGTGGTACGAGAAGGCAGAGGCAATCAGGCCCGTAGGCAACGACGACTCGATTCTCAGATGGAATACGTGCGCCCGCCTCATCATGTCGCACGCTCACGTGGCACCGCACACCGAAACCGCTTACGAACCCGCACTGGAAGAGTGATGCGACTCCCCAAATCGTTCGCGATCGTCGCTACGCTCGCCTGCTCGACCATCGGGGGGCCGCTTCTCGCCCAGCAGAAGACGAAACTCGCGCCGGCCCCGGCCGCAAAGGCGGGGACGGCCGCAATCTCCGGCGTCGTCGTCGATAGCCTGAACGGGACATATCTCCGCGGAGCGGAGGTGATCATCCAGGGCGCCAAGAGATCGCTCACGACGGATTCCGTCGGAAAGTTCAGGATCGACAGCCTTCAGCCCGGCACCTATCAGGTCGGGGTGTTTCATCCGCTGCTCGACACGCTTGGCATCTCGCTGGCGAGCAGGCCATTTCACGTCGGAGCGGACAGCTCGAGTTTTGTTTTCCTGGCGGTCCCATCCGCGACGGCGATCATTCGGAGTGCATGTCCGGTGCGAGGCTTCCGTCCGCAGGGAACTTCGGCCGTCATCGGACACGTGACCGATCCGGAGTCTCTCCAGCCGGTCGAGGGAGCCGATGTCTCGATCGCGTGGGTCCAACTGGAGGTGTCGAAGGCCGTAGGCGTCAGGAGGACGCCACGTGTGATTCGGGACAGCACCGATGCGCAGGGCCTGTTCAAGCTTTGCGGGCTTCCGAACTCGATGCAGGCAACGCTCCAGGCCAGGAAGGCAGGCGCCGTGACCGCGGAGATTCCAATTGTGCTCGGTGACCAGGAGTCGGAGCTCTTCGCGCGCACGCTGCTGCTGTCGTCGGCGGACTCCGGAACAAAGATTGGCAAGGCGGTCGTGTCAGGGCGCGTCGTGCTCGAGGGCGCGCCATCGAATGCCGGGAGCCGCGTGGAGGTTCTGGGAACCGATATCGTCACGCTGACCAACGAGAAGGGTGAGTTCACGATGCAGAATCTGCCGTCAGGCAGTCAGGTCCTGTTGGCGCGGCACCTCGGCTTTGGCCCTGAGACCGTTCCTGTCGATCTCTCGTCGCACGATCCGAAGCAGGTGACGATCAAGCTGCCGAAGTTCGTGGCAACGATAGATCCGGTTGTCGTGACCGCGCGTCGCGCTGCCAATCTCGACAAGGTGGGATTCAACTCGAGGCAGAAGTCCGGAATGGGATTTTACATTGGCCCGGATCAGCTCAAGAACATGCACCCGAACGATCTCACCGACATTCTGCAGCGCGTCCCGGGCCTTCGCGTCGTTTACGGACCTAACGGCAACGATGTAACCAGCTCGCGCGGGACAACCAGTCTCTCGGGTGGTGGCGGCTGTGTGCAGTACTACGTGGATGACATGCCCTGGACGTCGGCGATGCCTGGTGACGTCAACAACTTCGTCAACGCCAATGAAGTTGTGGGCATCGAGGTTTATGCCGGACCCGGCGCGCCTCCCCAGTACACCCGCGGTATGCAGGATTGCACAACGGTCGTCATCTGGACGAAGTTCAAGATTCGCGATTTACCCTAAGCCTCACCTTCACGCTGGAGTCGAACGATGAAAGTGCCGAGCAGGTCCCTGTTGTTCAACGTCGCCGCAATCATCGCGCTTTGCGGCGCTTGTAAATCAGCGCAGCGAATTGGGAATTCCGTTTCCTCCGCGAACGCCATCATGTACAACACCAGCGGCGCGCCGATCGGCACAGCGCAGATCTGGCAGGACAAGAACGGATTGGTGCATGTGGACATCGCCAGCATCTCGCTGCCGGGTGGCACGCACGGCATCCATTTCCACGGCGTCGGGAAGTGCGAGGCGACCGGCGCGTTTGCGACGGCGGGTGGCCACTACAATCCGATGGCGCTCGAGCACGGACTCAACAACCCGAAGGGACCGCACGCCGGCGACAATCCGAACATTGAGATTCCGTCCAGCGGCGTCGGAAGGGTCTCGTTCACCTCGGATCGTGTTTCGTTGACACCCGGAACCCGCTCTCTGTTTGATGCCGATGGCAGCTCGCTCGTGATTCACGCCGGCGCCGACGATCAGGTTAGCAATCCGGCTGGCAACAGCGGCGCGCGCATCGCGTGCGGAGTAGTGAGGGCGCTTCCCTGATCGGTGAAATCTCTTGACACACCGGGCGGCCCGGAGCACGTTCCGAGCATGACGGGTCGCCCTGATCGCAATGTGGGAAGTGTCGGAAGCGAGGGAGGCACAGGCAAGCGCTGCGAC
>JADGQU010000112.1 GCA_017881545.1 Gemmatimonadaceae bacterium | reverse complement strand
GCCGGCATCGACCCGGGCGAATGAAGTTAGCTTGTGGGCCTGGGTCCCGGAGTCGAGAATGTGAAGGACTTGGACACCGCGCGCGGCCGCCGCATCGGAGATCAGCGAACGGTGACATCGCCACGGCACCGCCTCGGCGCACATGATCACCGTGGGCTCGAGCCTGGAGAGGGCAAGCAGATCATCGAGGGCCTCATGAAACTCGCGCGTCTCCATGTAGTCGGCGTAGGCGCGGAAGCTGGCATTTTTCCATAGAATATTACGCGAGTCGCGTCGCCCGCGCCGGCGACCGCCCAGCGACGGCAAATGGGAATACCGACCGCCGGTGTCGACGATCGATCGCTCGAGGCTGGACCCGGAGAAGTGGGGGTATCTCGCTGATGTGGGGAAGGCGCGAACATCGACCAGATGTGTCGCGCCTTCTCGTGCCAAGAGTCCGAGAAACTGCTCGAGCGACCGGGTCGAATGCCCGATCGTGTACAGCCTAGCGGGGTCCACGCTCCACGAAACTGCCCCCTTCGACGCGCGGCGTTCCCGACGCGGGCGTGATGCCGGTCGAGCCCGTCTGGTGCAACGCCTGTCTACCGAGCAGGATTCTCGTCGCCCTGACGTCGTGTCCCATGTCGATGAGAAGCAGCGCGAGGTCGCCGCTTCCCCACAGCAATCCGGCCAGTACCACGAGGCGGCTCATCTCGCCCAATAGAGTCGGGATCGAAGTAGTTCCCTGAGTGACGAGACCGGTGATGATCTCCGAGACGAGCAGCAGGAGCAGAATGACCGCCATGAGCTTGAACAGCTTCGACAGATAGCCCAGTCCCACGTACGGCTCCAGATCGGCCAGTCGCACCGGCATTGCGGGATCCCGCTTCGGGTTGGCCGGTAAGTGCCTGAGATCATCCGTCGGGTTCGCGGGGCTGCCGGTAGGTGTTTTGTCCATTAACTATCTCCTGTTCCGATCCAGCGAGCGGGGTAGCCTCGCGTGTCTATATGGGTGAATGGCCCGTGCGCCGACGTGCCGGAATATATCCCGCACCCTCCTATCAGCGAAGGGTGTGCCCGCTCGACGCGGTTGACGGCATCCTGGATGACCTTGGCATCTGCAATATTCACGCGCCCGTCGTGATTGAGGTCGTCCATCTGCCCATCTCCGTCGTTATCGATGAAGATGTCGTTGGCATCACCGTACATGTGGCGGCTCAGGGCCGCTCGGCCTCTCGGGTCGCCTCCCCCGGCGTTGTATTGGGGCGTTCTGAATCCGCTCAAGACCCGCACGCCATTCGGATTGATTCCGTGCTCCTTCAGGTCCTGCAGCACGAGCTCGTCCTTGTCGATCATTTTGATGTCGATCACCACGTATTTCGGCCAGACGTTCTGCTGGTCGTGCGGAAGAAAGTCCTTGAGCTTGAAGTGCTCCGAGAGCTGGGTGTTCTGATTCTCGGGTGTCACTTCGATGAATCCGCTGGGCGGATCGTAGCTCACGCCCGGTTTGCCCTTTCGCGCGGCCGGCCAGTTACCGATGTAGTACAGTCCCAGCCGGCCCGCTTTCTTTTCCGCAGCCGGGCGGAGGGTGATGACGCTGAAATCGGCAAGCGGCTTGATGGCGTTTCCGGCCTTGAGAGCCAGGTTCCAGATGCCGGGACGCCGTGGCGCCACGAACGTCGACGTGGACTCCGCCGCCGAGCCCGACGAAAAGGTTGCGACGGATCCAGCGGGCAGTCTGTCGGCCAGAATCGGAGTAATCGGCGTTCCGGCGGGCTGAATTCTGACGCGCAGCTTACCGCTCTCTCCGCGAGCCGGCGCGGCGAGCGCGACGAGTGCGGCGTCGGTCAGATAGGCGACTGAGGGCGCGGATCGGTCGGTGAGTGCGTTCGCAATGTTGGCGCTCGCGGGCGTCAGCGGACTGGCGTCACCGGCTGCACGGGCGCGCGCGATCGACCATGACCAGCCCATGGCGAATAGAACGAGCACCACGATCGAGGCGATATTAAATGTTCGCTCAGCTCTGCCGGGCGCGCGGAACCCGCGCGGGCGCGATTCCGGGAACGCGAGCAGCCAGTCTCCACTGGTTGCTTTGCGTCGCGGTGGCGTTGAACTTGAACGTCTCTCTTCCATTCTACCTCTCTAAAGCGGTTTCATGCAGGCAATCACAGACCTGTTCCACCGGCTCTCGAATCTTCCTGAACTCGTCCAGTGGGCCGGACTCTTCGGTCTCGCGGCAATAGTGTTTTCGGAAACCGGACTTCTCGTCGGTGTATTTCTACCCGGCGACTCACTGCTGGTTACGGCCGGACTCCTGTCCGCTAGGGGATATCTCAACGTATACACACTGGTTCCGGTGCTGACAGTGGCGGCGATCTGCGGCAACTCAGTTGGATATTTCATCGGTCGCGCAACGGGCCCCCGGATTTTCAACCGAGAGAACAGCCTCTTCTTCAACAAGAAGCATGCTACCCGCGCGCACGAGTTCTACGAGAAGTACGGGCGCAAGACAATCGTGCTAGCCCAGTTCATGCCGATTATCCGGACATTCGCGCCGGTGGTCGCGGGCGTCGGAGGAATGAAATTCAGAACATTCATTACGTTCAACATCATAGGCGCGGTTTCCTGGATCTGGAGCATGGTTGCGATTGGCTATTTCCTGGGCAGCTATATTCCCGGAATAGACAAGCACATCGAGATAGTGGTGGCGGTCGTCGTATTCATATCGCTGCTCCCCGGTCTCATCAGCTGGTACCGTGGGAAGCGCGCGAGCTCACGCGACGGTTCGTCGGCGTCCAAACCGGTGCGCTCCGAGATTTAACTTGAAAGTAGGCTGCAAGGCACTCAGCACCCGCTGAGCGAAGATCAAACAGGAGAAAAGACAATGGCATTCACACTTCCCCCGCTCCCCTACGATTTCGCCGCTCTCGAGCCGCACATTGATGCGAAAACAATGGAGATCCATCACGGGAAGCATCACCAGACCTACGTGAACAATCTCAACGCCGCGATCGAGAAGGCGCCGGAGCTGGCGAGCAAGTCGCTCGACGATCTCATGCGGAACGCGAGCAAGCTTCCTGAAGCTGTTCGCACCGCGATCCGGAACAACGGAGGCGGGCACTGGAATCACTCGATGTTCTGGCAGATCATGGCGCCCAAGGCGGGAGGGGAGCCGGGCGGGAATCTCGGTACCGCCATCAAGAGCGCGTTCGGGGATTTCGCAAAATTCCGCGAGCAATTCAGCGCCGCGGGTGTCGGGCGATTCGGATCGGGATGGGCGTGGCTGATCAACAGCGGCGGCAAGTTGTCCATCATGAGCACCCCGAACCAGGACAATCCGCTCATGGAAGGCCAAAAGGCGATCATGGGGCTCGATGTCTGGGAGCACGCTTACTATCTCAAGTACCAGAACCGTCGGCCCGACTATATCAGCGCGTGGTTTAACGTCGTGAACTGGAAAGAGGTCGAGAAGAGGTTCGCGGCGTGACTGGTAGCTGCTGAACTGATAGCTGACAACCGCAACTGAACGGGCGGGAGGCGCGAGTAGCATAGGCGTCAGTTATTCAGTTCACTACGCCGGGACTTGCCTCTGTGGCGTTCGGGGCAAAAGCAGTTGCTTGTGTCATGACTCTACCGAGATAAGTCCCGGCGTAGTGAACTAACAAACCAACGCCTATGCCTCTGGCGCCTCCCGCCCGTTCAGTTGTAACTGCCAGTCGCAGTTACCAGCGCCAGTTGCGTTGCGGTCCTAGCGGGCCGCCTCTCCCTCGAGGTACGTGTACCCCTCGAGCCCCGTGATGTAGTCGGCGATGAAAGAGTTCGCCTCGGGCCGAGCCAGACCGGTAGCGTTCGCCACTTTCCGCCGGAACGTCGCCAGCAGATCGGACGCCCGGAACTGCACGTAATCGAGCACCTCGGTCACCGTGTCGCCGTGCACGAGGTCAGTTACCTCGTAGCCCTTTGTCTCCGACAGCCTGATGTGCACCGCGTTTGTGTCGCCGAACAGATTGTGCAGATCGCCCAGAATCTCCTGGTAGGCGCCAGTCAGAAAAATCCCGATGATGTACGGATCGCCGTCATTGAACGGGTGCAGCTCCAGGCTCTTGTGGGGAGTGCGATCGCCGATGAAAGTCTCGATCTTTCCGTCGGAGTCGCACGTCACGTCCTGAATGGTCCCGCGGCGAGTCGGCTCTTCGTTGAGCCGATGGATCGGCATGATCGGGAAGATCTGGTCGATCGCCCAGCTGTCCGGCAGCGACTGGAATAGCGAGAAATTGCAGAAGTAGCGGTCGACCATCGTCGCCTCGAGATCGTCGATGATGTCCGAATACTCACTGCGGTCCCGCTGCGCGATCTTCGCAAGTGCCCCGATCGTCGTCAGGTATATCTGCTCCGACATGGCGCGGTCGCGCAACGTCAGCACTCCGCTGTTGAACAGCTCCTGTGCGCGCTCCTTGTCGAAGGTCGCATCGTGAAAAACCTCCCGCACGCGCTTCTTCGACACTCGCTTGGAGATGGCCGTATAGTCGGCGGCCATCTCGTGAAGGAGGCCGGGGTGATCCTCTGTCAGCTCAGGCACGGTGTTGTCCGCCTGTGACTCTACGTCGATCACACTCAGCAAGAGAAGCGCATGGTGCGCCGTCAGCGCGCGGCCCGACTCGCTGATGATGTGCGGCATCGGCAGCTCGTGTTCGCGGCACGCCTCGGCGATCGTGTACACGACATCGTCCGCGTATTCCTGCAGCGTATAGTTCACGCTCGCCTGGGATGTCGAGCTCGATCCATCGTAGTCGACGCCGAGTCCACCGCCGACGTCGACGTGCGTGATATCGACACCCATGCCGCGCAGCTCCGCGTAGTAGCGCGTGACCTCCTGCAAGCCCGACTTGATGTAGCGGATGTCGGTAATCTGCGAGCCAAGGTGGAAATGAATGAGCTTGAGGATGTCGAGACGGCCGATGGTTTTCAGCTTGTCCACCAGCCTGACGAGCTGGGCTGTACTCAGTCCGAACTTCGACTTCTCCCCACCACTCTTTGCCCACCTGCCCGAGCCCTCGGAGTAGAGCTTGATGCGCACACCCGCGGTCGGGTTCACGCCGAGCTCATCGGCGACCTTGAGCAGCACCTCCACCTCGCTCAGCTGCTCGAGCACGATGAAAACCTGGTGTCCGAGCTTCTGCCCCATGAGCGCGAGCCGCATGAACTCCTCGTCCTTGTAGCCGTTGCACACGATCAGGTGATCCGTGTGCTCCGCCAGGCCCAGCACCGCCTGCAACTCCGGCTTGCTGCCGCACTCCAATCCCACGCCCGCGCTCTTTCCAAACTCGACGATCTCTTCGACCACGTGACGTTGCTGGTTCACCTTGATCGGATACACCGTCGTGTACCCGCCGGTGAAGGCGTATTCCTCGCTCGCGCGCGCGAACTTCTCGTTCAGAGATTCGATTCTCGACCGCAGGATGTCGGAGAAACGGAGGAGCAGCGGCAGACCGACGCCCTGCTCCTCGAGATCGTTCGCCAGCTCGAACAGGTCGAGCTCCCGGTCTTCCTTCGCTCGGTCGGGCCGGACAACGACGTGGCCCGCTTCGTTGATGTCGAAGAAGCCGATGCCCCAGCCTTCGATGTTGTAGAGCGATCGAGCCGACCCGATCGTCCACGGCTCGGTGGGCGCCGGCGGCGGCGACGGTTTCTCGGCCTTCGAGGGTGGTGAAATGCGTATGCTCGTCATCTCAACATTCTAGGGTATGTCGCACTCGAGTGGTACCGGCTGATTGTCACGGATAAAGAGTCTCGATCCGCCAGCCGTCGCCATCCCTGGTGTAGAGATGTCGCTCATGAAGACGACTGGGCTTCCCTTTCCAGAACTCGATGGTTTCCGGCCGGACGCGGAATCCCGACCAATATCCCGGCCGCGGCACATCCTTTCCCTTGAATTCCTTCTCGTATCTGGCGACTCTCTCGTCGAGCGCCGTCGGGGTCTCCAGCTTCTCGCTCTGGTGCGAGGCCCACGCTCCGATCTGGCTGCGCCGCTCACGCGTCGCGAAGTAGGCATCGGCCTCCGCTTCTGCAACTTTCGTAACCGTGCCCTCTATTCTGACCTGAATGTCGAGCGGCGCCCAGTAGAAGCAGAGGGCCGCCTTGGGATGGGCGAGTAGCTGTCGCCCCTTTCTCCCCTCGTAGCTGGTGTAGAAAACAAATCCGTGCTCGTCGAACGCCTTGAGCAGGACGATTCTTACTGACGGCTGGTCGCGATTCTCGATCGTTCCGAGTGACATCGCGCTCGGATCCGGGATGATCGATCGGTCGGTCTTTCCCGCGAGCGCATAGACGCTCCGAAATCGTTCGATCGGATCCGGTGGGATCAACTAATATCTCGTCATCGTCGGATCGACCTCGTCGATCCAACGCAGAATCCCACCGGCAAGATTCCGGACCTCGGAGACGCCGGCCTCGGCGAGCTGCTGCGCCGCGTACATGCTCCGCACGCCGACCTTGCAGTAGAGAATCGTCTCTCTTCGCTTGTCCAACCGCGGAATCTCGGCGGCAATCCGGTCGAGCGGCACGAGACGCGCCCCCGGGATGTGACCGATCTGCCATTCGTAGGGCTCGCGAACGTCGATGATCTCGAGCTCCTCGCCACCCTCGAGACGTTCCGCCAACCGGGACGGCTGGATCTCCTCGACGGCGCGACCCGTGTTTTCTGCGGCCGTCGTTCCGCCGCAAAACTCGTCGTAGTCGATCAGCTCCGTGATCGTTCGCGTGCCGCACGCCGGACACTCGGGGTCGCGCTGGATCTCGATCGTGCGGAACGCCATCGTCATTACGTCGATGGTGAGCAGTCGGCCGACCAGAGTATCGCCAAGCCCGAGCAACATCTTGATGGCCTCGGTAGCCTGAATCGTCCCGACGAGCCCGGGAACAACCCCCAGCACCCCCGCTTCCGCGCAGCTCGGCACCAGGTGGGCCGGAGGCGGCTCCCGAAAGAGACACCTGTAGCACGGGCCATTCGTAGCGCCGAACACCGACGCCTGGCCCTCGAAGCGGTAAACGCTTCCGTACACGTTCGGTGTCTCCAGAAGAACCGAGGTGTCGTTGATGAGATAGCGTGTGGCGAAGTTGTCCGTCCCGTCGACGATCAGATCGAAGCCGCGCGCGATTTCGAGCGCGTTGCCGGAAGTGAAGCGCGTCTCGTAGGCTTCCACCTGGACGTTCGGATTGATGTCGCGCAGGCGATCGCGCGCCGAGTCGATTTTTGAGCTTCCGA
>JADGQU010000415.1 GCA_017881545.1 Gemmatimonadaceae bacterium | reverse complement strand
GACCGGTGGAACTGCGCCGTCAGGCAGCTCCTTCGCGACGACGAATCCCGGAGTGTTTGGATCGCGCGTTACCGCTTGCGCCATCATCGAATCGAAGGCTGCCAACGGGCTGATCAAGAGGCAGACGCGCAGAAGGGTGTCCATCGATTCAGAACACCCTCCGCTGAAGCCGGGCGATCGTGAACTTGGCGGTGTCGGCAATCGCCATGACAGTCATCACGCCCGCCTGCACCGGATCCGTCACCACCAGATCAACGGCCTCCGGCACGGTCCCCGCCATGTTCAGACTGACCACCAGCAGTCCCTGGGCGCGTACCTCGCGCACGGCATGTTCGATATCTCCGCCCATCAGCGAACCCGCCAGCACCAGCGCGGACGCGCGTGGGAGCCGAGCGACGGCGCGCACGGCATCGGCGAGTGGCTGCTCGCCAACCAGCGGGATGGTGTCGACAGAAATCCGTTCGCCCCGAATGTTGTGACGGTCGGCCTCTGAAATCGCACCGATCGCGACCTGCCCCACCTGTGCGCCACCTCCCATGATGATGACGCGTTTGCCGTAGATCTTGTCGAGCGTTGCCACGCGAGCAAGATCGCGCACGATCGAGAGGGCGCGAAGCTCTATGAGCACCGGTGCTGGATCGTTGGGGAACTCGATCTCGAAGTAGACGCTGGTTTCGCCCCGATGGTCAGAGATCTCCACCGAGGAGATATCGCCCTGGTGTTTGGCAATGACACCCGTCAGCTGGTGCAGGACTCCCGGACCAGAGTCTGTTCGCACAAGCACGCCGATTCTCTCGCTCATCTCACGCCCCTGGCCCGCACGATGGCACTACCTCCCCACGGCGACGAAGCCGCACCCGAAAAGTGCTTGTCAGCGGCCACGTTTGTTAGACGGGCGGCGCGGGAAAGCTGATTTGGATCTCGTCCCCGGCGTATTTCACGCTCAGATCCGCCAGGCGCGTGACAACGGCGTCTGCGGATCTCAACTGGTCGGACGGATACGTCGTTGCGATTGCAATCGCTCGCATCCCTGCCGCTCGCGCCGACTCAATGCCGGCGGGCGCGTCCTCGATGACGATGCAGTCCGCGGCGGAAAAACCCAACTGTCCTGCGGCTGTCAGATAGCCTTCGGGATCGGGTTTCCCGCGCGTGATGTCATCGGCGCAGATCATCACGGCCGGCGATGGTAGGCCGGTATGCCTGAGCCTGAATTCCGCGACCGCGCGGATGCCGGAGGTGACAACGGCCCACGCCGTAACGGGCAGCAGTTGGAGAAGCTCACGCGCTCCGGGGATTTCGTAGACGCCATCCGGATTCGTCGCTTCGCTCAGCTCCATGGTGGCGAGCTCCGCGTCGGTGCTCAGTTCTGGCGCGACCAGGCGAACCGTTTCGATCGTGCGCCGCCCGTGCGCCATCGAAATCACGTGCTCCGGATCCAGCCGATGACGCGTCGCCCATTCGCGCCATGTTTTCTCGATCCGCTCCGCGGAATCGACGAGCACACCATCGAGGTCAAACAGGATGGCTCGGCAGCGAAACGATCGTACTGTCATTATTGCGATCGATGCTTATCTGTGCACTCGCATCAACGGGTGATGGTCTGCGCGGTCATCGGAGCGAGCAAGAGCTTCCGGAACTCGACCTCCGATCCTTCCGATTGCAAAGCGATCTGGCCGTGATCGGCGGTCGCGTCCGTCCCTTCGTTAACAAGATCGCCGTTGACCCAGACTCTGATCGAGCGGCCGACAGCCTCGATCACCAAGGTGTTCCATTGGCCGAGTGGCTTCTCGGAGCTGTCGGTCAGGTTGAGGATGCGTCGCGCCTTGCCCTCCGTTGTCCCCCACTCGGCCGGCGGGCCGCGCCGCCGCTCCATGTCGGGAACGCGGATGTCTTCGAGGATGCACCAGAAATCTCCGGCGTTCCCGTGCTCCATCTGCACCTCTATAGAACGCGGAAACATCCCGTAGAGCGCGCGCGGGGTCGACGCGTGCACGAGAACACCAGCATTCCCGGGCGCTGCCGGAAAGCGGTACTCGACCTCCAGCCGGTAGTCGCGGTAGATGGCATCAGTAATGAGATGCCCGCGAGGCTCGCCGAGGGTCACGAGCATTCCGTTGCGCACGATGAACGGATTGCGGACGCGGACGTTGGAGTCTGCGGGAACGTCGACGTGCCAGCCGGACAGGTCTCTACCGTTGAAGAGGCTGTGCGGCTCCTGTTGCGACCCGCGGGGAGCCGAGACGCAGGCCGTGGCCACGCCGACCGCGAGGATCAGAAAGGATCTCATCGAGCGCCCGGAGCCACGGGACCAGTCGGAAACGGCCGCTCGGGTACGCTGTTGGTATTCTGAAAGCTCGCAATCAACCATTTCCCGGCAGACTTCTTCAGGACCTGCAACTGGATCCCTTCACGAGGCTCTGGTATGCCGGCCGGGGTCTTTCCACCAACCATGGTCCAACGGACATGAGCAACAGCGATCTCAGGGGACAGAAGCCTGACATGCACGTCCGTTATCGACAACGTACTCTCCCTGAAGACGAAGGCGAATGCGGCAGTAAGTTTGCTCTCGATTTCAGACCGGCCTTTCCACCACCAACCGACGACGTTCACAACGTCCCCATCCTCGGTGAAGAGGCTGGCATAAGCTGTCGCGTCGTGGCGATTCCAGGCGTCTGCCTGTCGCACCTGGACGTTCCGGATTTCTCCTTCCAGGGTTTGCGCCGCGCCAGCGGAGGGCACCGTCGATCCAGCGATGAAAACGAAAAGTCCTAGTCCGAGATGCCATCTGTTCATCGAAACTCCTCGTGAATTTTCACGCCACTCTGG
>JADGQU010000111.1 GCA_017881545.1 Gemmatimonadaceae bacterium | reverse complement strand
TTCGCGCGATCCCGGGATCACGTGCACCGGGCGCATGATGGATGGCAGATCGAACGCGTCGGTGTTGGCGCGCGGCGCGAGAAGCTTGAGGAGATCCTTTGCCAGGACCACGCCGATGATGTTGTCGATCGACTCGTCATACACGGGATAGCGCGACAAACCGCTCTCCTGGACGACGTTCAGCACTTCAGAAAGAGTAGCCTCGACCGGCAGCGCGACCAGCTCGGTCCGCGGGGTCATTACCTCGCGCGCGTTCTTCTCCGAGAACTCGAACACGGCGTCGATCATATCCGCGTCGTGGGCCAGCATCTGTCCGCTTTCCTGCGACTGCTCGACGAGCAGGCGGATTTCTTCCGGTGAATGCACCGCCTCCTCCGATCCCGCCTTTTCCTGACCGAGCGCGTGCAGAATCACCAGCGACGATCTGTTCAGGAAAAATGTGAACGGCGTGGCGATCCAGGCGAACAACAGGAGGGGCGGCGCGAGCCAGCGCGCGAGCGCCTCCGGGTGGTTGAGCGCGGCGGCCTTCGGTACCAGCTCGCCGAACACCACGTGCAGATATGTGACGATGATCAGTGCGACGGTTGCCGCCAGCGTGAGGCGCATCGACACCTCGATGGCGAACGGGAGATTCGCGAACAGGTGTTCGAACACCTCACCGACGGTCGACTCAGCGACCCACCCCAGGCCCAGGCTCGCCAGAGTCACGCCCAACTGGCTGGCGGACAGGATGCGGGAGATATTTGAAGCGGCACGAACGGCGAAGCGGGCAAGCCGGTCACCACTTCGGACCATCGCCTCCAAACGCGTCCGTCTTGAGCGGACAAGAGCGAACTCGGCGCCAACGAAAAACGCGTTGAGGAGCACGAGCAGAATTATGGCGAGCAGCCGACCGAGCACGGAAACAACTTACCACAATTCCGGGGACGGACACCAGCACGACGGCACCCATCACCATGTGCCGGGCCACTCGCACGCGGCTGATGCTCCCGTCCGGAGCCTGCGAATCGCACTGGTGCTCACGGCGACGTTGCTGGTCGTCGAGGTCATCGGGGGATTCCTCTCCAACTCCATCGCGCTTCTCGCCGACGCCGGGCACATGCTCACCGATGTGGCCGCGCTCGCCCTCGCTCTGTTCGTGGCGTGGTTCAGCAAGCAGCCAGAGACGCCGCAAAAGACATATGGGTACCTGCGTTGGGAGATTCTGGCCGCGTTCCTGAACGGGTCGACGCTGCTGCTGATCTCCGCGGGGATTCTGTGGGAAGCAGCGTCGCGGTTCCGTGCGCCCGCGCCCATCCAGGGCGGCTTGATGCTCGCCGTCGCGACCGCGGGATTGATAGTCAACATCATTGCCGCGCGCGTCCTGGTTGGCAGCGCCGCGGCCAACATGAACACCCGCGGCGCCTACCTGCACGTGCTCGGCGATTTGCTCGCGAGCGTCGGGACGCTGGTCGCGGCGATACTGATCCGTTATACCGGCTGGTTGATGGCGGACCCGATCGCGTCTGTTCTCACGACAGTTCTCATCATGAGCGGAGCGTGGCGTCTGGTACGGGAGTCCGTGGACATCCTTCTCGAGTCGACGCCGGCGCACATTCCGCTTCCCGCGGTGCGGGGACAGCTGGAGGCGATCCCCGGGATCGAGTCGGTGCACGATCTGCACGTCTGGGCGGTGACGCCGGCGGTGGTGGCGATGAGCGCGCACTGCATTGTGCGCGAGCCCGGACAGCACCAGCACGTCCTGGAGCACATCCACGACGCGATGCGCCTCTTCGGCATCCAGCACGTGACAATCCAGCTCGAAAGAGACGATATGCTGGATCGCGAGAGGCACTTGCACGCCTAGCTAACTTATAAGGCTATGGCAAAGCTGGAATTCCGTAACATCGCGATCATCGCGCACGTCGATCACGGCAAGACAACTCTCGTGGATAAAATGCTCCGGCAGGCGGGGGCATTCCGCGAGAACCAGGTCGTGATGGAGCGCGTCATGGATTCCAACCCGCTCGAGCGCGAGCGCGGCATCACCATCCTGGCAAAGAACACCTCGATCCGGTGGAAGGGGACGAAGATCAACGTCGTCGACACGCCTGGCCACTCCGATTTCGGCGGCGAGGTGGAACGAATCCTCCGCATGGTGGATGGCGTGCTGCTCGTCGTCGATGCGTTCGATGGGCCAATGCCACAGACGCGCTTCGTCCTCAGAAAGGCTCTGGCCCTCGATCGCACGCCGATCATCGTGATCAACAAGATCGACAGGGCAGGCTCGGACCCGATGCGCGTCCACGACGAGGTGCTGGACCTATTGATCGAGCTCGAGGCGAACGAGGCCCAGCTCAACGCGACCGTCGTCTACGCGTCAGCACGCGAAGGCGTGGCGACGATGGACATGGAGGTCACGCCCGTCGATCTTTCGCCCCTCTTCGACGCGATCATAGAGCACGTCCCCGCGCCGCCGCATGATGATGCTGGTCCGTTTCAGATGCTGATTTCGACGATCGATCATTCACCGTACCTCGGACGTTTGGGGATCGGCCGCATCGAACGAGGCACCATTCACGTCGGAGATCCGGTTGCTCTCTTGCCGCTCGATGGCTCGCAGAAGGCGGAGCAGTCGCGCGTGACCAAGCTCTTCACCTATGAGGGACTCGATCGAATCGAGGTTCCGCAGGCCTCCGCGGGTGAGATCGTGGCTCTGGCCGGACTCGAGGGAGTCGAGATCGGTCTCACGGTCACCGACCTCGAGCATCCGGAGCGGCTGGAGGGGATTTCGGTCGAGGAGCCCACGATCTCGGTGGACTACCTGGTCAACAACTCTCCCTTCGCCGGCAAGGACGGGAAATTCGTCACCTCTCGTCAGCTCCGGGAGCGGCTGTTCAAAGAGCTCGAGCGGAACGTGGCGCTCAGGGTCGAAGATACCGATTCCACCGACACGTGGACTGTGTCCGGTCGCGGTGAGCTGCACCTCACGATCCTCATGGAGACGATGCGGCGCGAAGGATACGAATTTCAGGTGTCGCGCCCACGGGTGATCACGCGCGAGGGCCCGCAGGGGGAGCGGCTCGAGCCCTACGAGGAGCTGTCCATCGACGTGCCTGAAGAATTCCTAGGCGTCGTGATCGAGAAGCTCGGACCGCGCCGGGCGGCGATGCTGGAGATGAAGAATCCGGGGCAGGGAATGGTGCGGCTGTTATACAGGATCCCGGCGCGGGGATTGTTCGGTTACCGCTCGGAGTTCATGACCGACACTCGCGGGACCGGGATCATGCACCATCGCTTCCTGGAGTACGGGCCATGGGCGGGTCCCCTGGCCGGGCGGATGAGGGGCACCCTCGTCTCCATGGAAGGCGGCGTCATAGTTGCTTTCGCGCTTGCAAATCTCGCGGAGAGAGCTACCCTATTCGTTGCCCCTGGTGACGCGGTTTACGAGGGCATGCTGGTTGGCGAGAATTCGAGGCCGGGCGACATGGACGTCAATCCGACCCGCGAGAAGAAGCTGACCAACATGCGGTCCAAGTCGAGCGACGAAAATATTCAGCTCGAGCCGCCGCGGGAGTTGACGCTGGAAGGTGCGCTGGAGTATATCGAGGAAGACGAGCTGATCGAGGTTACGCCGAAGTCCATCAGACTGCGGAAGCGCTTCCTCAACTCTAACGATCGAAAGAAGCTGTCACGCGAGGCGAAGCGCGAGCGCGCTTCCGTCTAACAACCAGGGAGATCACGGTAATGTGCGCCATGCTGGAGTCCGCGAGCGGTTTCCTGAACGAGGGGGAACCCGAAGCGTGGCTGGCGAAGAAGGCCCCAGAGGGTGACCCCGAGGACGAGGACCTCGAGGACGACCTGGAAGATGATGATGACGACGTCGAGGACGAGTGGGACGACGAAGTGGAAGACGCCGACGACGCGGACCTTGATGAAGATGATCTGGACGAGGACGAGGATGACGACCTCGATGATGATCTCGACGACGACCTCATCGATCTCGACGACGAGTTCGACACGGAAGAGATCGAGAAGCCGCACCCGGCGCACCCTCGGAAGTACGAGGACTGACCGGGCTCTCGTTCAGACGAGCGAGACAAAAATGCCCCGCGATCGCGGGGCATTTCTTTTTTAGTGAGTGGTCCCGGGTTCTCTAGGGGTTGAGGACGCCCGTCGTCATCGCGTTTGTCGTCGTGCAGGTGACGACACCCGTCTTCATCTCGCAGCTTTCGGAGGATTCCGAGTGCTTGACGACGGCCGCCCAGTCGGCGAACTGGGTGCCTGGGGTGTTGAACGCGGTCAGCGTGACCGTGACGCCGGGGGATGGCGTGAATCCATTGAGGGGCGTGTCTGCGGTCGCGGTGCCGGAGAAATACTGGCCGTGGTTGATGGGATCCGAAGCGTACTGCTCCTCGAGGACTGCGACGTTATGCAGGTCTGCTTTCATCGCTGCCGCGTGAGCCTTTTCCTTGGCGCCCGAGTACCGCGGTATCGCGGTGGCGGCGAGAATACCGAGCACGACACAGACGATCAGGATTTCGATCAGTGTGAATCCGTTTCGGTTTTCAGCCATGGGTGCAAGACGGAATGAGTCAGGATGCGCGCGGGAGATTTGCCCACCTGAAATACTCACCCCGGCCCATGACGAGGCCGTGAAAGCAGCATTACGGTAAAGTCACGAACGCCATCGTCGGCCGATTGACCGTGCTGGGGTGCGCGGCTATGTTGCAAGACTCTGCGCCATAGGCGGTTAGCCCGATGGCGAGGGGCCTGTAGCTCAGGTGGTTAGAGCGCACGCCTGATAAGCGTGAGGTCCGAGGTTCAACTCCTCGCAGGCCCATGAATCAGTTAAACGATGGCACCACAACCAATTAGGGTGTGGTGCCATTTGCTATTTCTGCCTGTAGTTCCAGGCTGCAGTAACGGTTTGCGGTAACAAAGAAAATTCAATAGCCCGCGATCACAGCGATGACGGCTAGAAATTCGCAAAGGGAATTGAGGGTCTGATGACACAGTATCCGCATATCAAAGGATTGGTCGATCACTTTTGCGAACGCGGCATCTATGCTTTTGACGCTACCGTGTCACCCTGAAGACGCCGAGAATTGTAAGTTCATCGACCTGACAACTCACCGAGGCAACAGGATTCTCTGCGGAGCTGATTGCAAAAGGGCCCCATGCGTGTCCGAGCGAGATAGCCGACTTTCTCGGACTGTCCTGGGCGCGTGGTAGCGCAACGGATACCACTTGCGTCTCGACGTCCACAGTCCAAGCGCCGCGGCTGAAAGGCCACGGCGTCAGCTATTCGGGTACAGATTAAGGGATGGAATCGAGAAAACGTCATGATAACTGGAACTGATTTAGCGGAGAGATTCTTTTCGAGCAACGGTGCCACATATGATCAGATAGCCAATCTGAGCACTTTGGGACTTGATATATGGTGGAAAAAACTGATCCTCAACAAAGTGCCCAAAGGTTCCAGGCAAATCCTGGATCAAGCTTGCGGGACCGGCATTCTAACTTTCAAAATTGCCCGAAAGTTTCCCCACTGCCGCGTCATCGGCGTCGATCTACAGGACGAATACATAAGCATAGCCAGGAAAAAAGCTAAAGACCTCCAACTGACTAACATCGAGTTTATTTCCGGTCGCGCGGAGGACGTAATTCTGGATGGAGGTTTTGATTGTATAACTTCCTCTTACCTGGCCAAGTACGCTGATCTCGATCGTTTGATCGAAAACGCGAGAGGAATGCTGCGCGAGGGCGGCGTTCTCATCATCCACGAGCTTACTTGTCCTGCCAACCCGGTTTTGGCTAGCCTTTGGAAGCTGAACTTCAAGTTTCTACAAACCTATGGCGCCTGGAAATATCCCGAGTGGGAGACAGCTTTTCGCGAACTGCCGGCTGTCCTCAAGGAAACAAACTGGGTAAATGAGTTGACTGAAATTCTTAAATCAAACGAGTTTTCCAATATCAACGTAGCGTCTCTCGCTTTTGAGGCATCCGCTATCGTCACAGCCAGAAAAGCGCGATGACTCTTGATCCAAATGAAAACGGACGTCTAGTGGGCGTCCGTTTGTTTTTGTGAGCGGAAAACTGTGAGTCCTCCTCGAGAGCCTGGTCCGCTACCCCCAGGACACTGGACACTTACACCTCACGTCACCAACCAACCGTGTAAGCAACTCCGAGACCCAGCCTACCCTGCGGTAGACGTATGAGGGTGCCTTGCCCAGGAAGGGCTCGTGCGTAGCGAAGTCGCCACTTCGGCACTGAGGCGCCGACTGCTGCTCCGATAAGCGCACCTACACCTGCTCCTGCCACGGAGTAGGCGGTCACACGACCCCATTCGTTGCAGCCCCCCGCGTCGCTGAGGCCGCTGCACAATGCACCCCAAAATGCGAAGGATGCAACCCCGACCAGTGCCCCACCGGCGATCGCTCCAGTTCGAGTTGCTCGCCCTCTTACCCAGAGGGAGTCTATGGCAGCGACATCAAAAGCGGCGCTATCCCCCACCAGTTGCAGAGTCAGCGATTTCGCTTGCAGCGAACGTATGCGAGACTCGATCCTGCCACCCCCATGAACCCGGATCCGAACTGTCTCACCTGGCTTGAGGGTCCTGACCGCAGCCTCGAGAGGGGCTTGCCCGCCGAGGTCGGATACGAGGACGAGAGTGGACAATGCCAATGCAAATTGGGTGAGTCTCACAAATGACCTCCTGAAGCTGATGGTGCGAGCTGCGAGCGAAGTCGCATCGTGGCATCGTTGCGGCCTAACTCTCTATTCACCTGCACAGGATACTACCCCTGACTCTTGCCAACGCGGCGTCGCAATATCTGCTATTCACCGCCCAACCGGTCCGCCGTACTCCGGACGCCTAACTCCCCGCGGTTCACGACGGGAAGATGGGTGGTTGACGCCTTGACCGGCAGGATGCCGGCGATAGTGGCTCCTGCCCTATGAAAACCGGCCCCGCGCCGGACTTTGCGTTATGGCTAGCTGCGCCTGATAAGCGTGAGGTCGGAGGTTCACCTCCTTCCTCTTCAGGCACTGCAGTGAAAAAAAAAGGGGGCGGCATTACGCCGTCCCCTTTTTTCTTTACTCGTACGTTACACCTACCGATGCGCTACTTACACGCAGGTAATAACGCCGTTGGCCATCGTGCAAACTTTCGCTGACTGCGAATGCGTTGCGGTGCCGCTCCACGAACCCGGCGGGCCGGCGACGTTCACGATTACGACAGTGACGTTCTGCGACGGGCTGAAGCCCTGAAGAGGGGCAAGGCTGGTGGCGGTTCCACCGAAGTACGCGCCGTTGTTGTCG
>JADGQU010000414.1 GCA_017881545.1 Gemmatimonadaceae bacterium | reverse complement strand
ACGCGAACACGAGGCTGACGGAAACCATATAGATACGCCCCTGCCACGGTACCGGCACGCCGTGGGATTGCAAGTTCGCGAACGGGATCACCGCCACGAATCCCAGAAACCACAGAACGCCGAGCGCTGCCGCACCGCGAAAGGTCCACCACGCCCACGGTCGGGCCATCAGCAAGCCGCAGAAAAGAAGGAGTGCCGGCAGGAAGAGAAGAGTGCTCCAATAAAAGATGTCGCCGTTCTGCAGAACCAAACGATCGCTGAATTCCAGGGCGAAGAATGCGAGAAAGAGTGCATTCGCCGCGACCGCCGCCCTCACTCCGCTGGGCATAAGTGATCCAGATCGCTGACGGAAGCCCGCCAACATCGCCGTCACGCCGCACACGACGAGGATGCAGGCCGCCGAGATTACTCCGAGACTGACCCGAGAGAACGCCCCGCTCTCGATTCGGGCACGGACGACCGGCAACATCATGCCAGCGCCCATCAGCGCGACCAATGAACCGCCGGGCACGAAGAATCGAGTCATGCGACGTTCCCTAGCTGGCCGCGCGAGAACTGTCACCCGCCCATTTCTCTTTTGACTCCCGTCATCTCATTGCCCTCCGACGAAAACCCTGAGCGACACCGGACCGATTTCATGTCCCTCAGCGTCAGCCGTCCACGTAATCGTTTGCCATTGAGATTTCTCGATCCTCGGCGCAACAAGACGGATACGCACCCCGATGTCGTCTTGCGCACCGACTGTGAAAGCGCTCATCGGCCATGGATGCGAGTGCTCTTCTGAAGTACTGTCCACGCTCCAGCCTGGCGGAAGCTGCGTTCGCAAATGAAAGGTGACCGGCTTGTCCGTTGAGTTGTGGAGCAGCAGCTGCACGGGGAAATGGCTCCCGCTTCCAACGCCGACCTCCGGCGGGAGCAGCCCGGGCATGACATCGAGATTGTGCGCCGGGTAGAATCGCCTGTAGAACGCCCATCCTTCGCCCAGCTCCATCGACAAGCCGGCGGAATTCTCGGGCGGCCGATATCCGCGCACCGGCGCGAACGGAATCTTCCCTGAGCCAACTCCAGCCATGATGTCACCAATGACCGCGCCGCCCACCAACGACTTGGCGAGCACGAACGGCAGCGGCTGTTCGTAGTCACGCAGGTTGTTGGTCGCGAGAGCCTTTGCCGGATCGTCGCCGTACTGCGTCCGATGGAACGACAGTTCTTTCGCCGCGAGTCGCGCGTACGATACGCGCTGCGACGGCGACACCGCGGTCATCGAATACTCCGGACCCTTGCCCTTCACGAAATCGAAGTGCGAGGCATCAGTATAGTAGTAGAGTTTCTTTGGCTGCCACGTGCGCAATCCTTCCATCAGGTTGCCGTACCACAGGTGGTCTTCGGACGTTGCGACTTGTTCGGGAAACCAGGTCGGATCGCCCGCGAGATCGAATGCTTCGGTGGCAATCACCGCCGCTGCCTGATGGTCCTCATGGTTTTCGCCAACGACTGTCGCCGGTAACATCGTGATCACCACTTCCGGGCGGGTCAGCCTGATGAATCGCACAGCTTCGCCGAGTGAGCTGCCGTGGTTCGACGTCTCGAGCGAGCGGAGTACGTCGGAGATATCCCGCGCCCACGTGTCCGGCGCGCGCAGGAACCAGACGTTGGTGATTCCGATCGACGCCAGCGCCTGTCGCGTCTCGATTTCGCGTATCTCGGCAAGCGAACGCGCCTGCTCGTAACCGACGAGGTTCTGACCCGCATCGCCGCGGGTGGTGACGACGACGGCAACGCGCCGGTGCTCGTCGAGCACAGCTTTGGCCAGGTAGCCCGCGATCGTCGACTCGTCGTCGGGGTGCGGCGCTATGACGAGGATATCGGCTTTGAACCGTTCATCGGGCGGCGGATTTGCGGGCGCTTGCTGTGAATTGGCAACCCCCGCGAGTGTCATCACAGAAAACCAATTCATCAACGGCAAACGCCAAGATGCAAGTCTCATCCAGCTATCCTCCGCGCCTGGTCCGAGTAGTAGTCGCATCCCAAAAAAGTGCCTGCGAGCCACAACGTTCGTTAGATCTGTCGGCCACCAGGTTGTAGGCGCCCAGACCAGGCCCTTATTGACGCCTTGTAGCCTTCGGGCATGCTCAGAGAATCAATCTCGGTAAGCGGGAACCATCGCAGCTCCTTGTGCTCGCTACTCAGAACGGGTTCGGCACGGGAAGATTCGACGCAGCCGTAAGTAATAACGAGGACGGCTACCCCAGCACGATTGTGTAGAGCCATGAATCCAGGATGCCATCCGATTCGACGGCGAGTTGCAGTTCTTCCGCGATCTCGCGTACGAGACACCGTTCCGGAGATTCAGACTCCTCGAGTTTCCCGCCCGGCAACTCCCATTCTTCGCGCTCGTTGCGAAGGAGAATTACCTTGCCGCCGCGGATGACAACCCCCTTCACAGACACCGGAAACCGATACGCTTCGTTATCGCGTGGGGGATTGGTCATCGATTGGCTCGGCGCCCGCTCGAATGAGAACTCACGCCGGGCCCGCGTCCTCAATGGGTTTCTCCCATCTCCACACCAACCCATCTTCGGGATCTATCACCTCGCCGATGCGTCGGAACCCGCACTTGGTCAGCACATGCGTCGAGGCGTTCGGTTCCGGGCGGGTGTGTGCCACGACCACGCGAACATTGCCGCTGGCGAAAGCGTAGTTGGTCAGGGCTTGAGCGGCTTCTGTCGCGTAACCCTTGCCCTGATACTCGGGCGCGACGCCATAGGCAATCTCGATGAAGCCGCCCAGCGGAGGTGCCTTGAACGCACACGTCCCGACGTTGGCGCCGCTGCCCAGTTGCA
>JADGQU010000413.1 GCA_017881545.1 Gemmatimonadaceae bacterium | reverse complement strand
CAGTATCGCGCAATGACGACGACGCGATGGCCCCGGCTGTTGGTGCCGCTCGTAGTGCTTGTGCTGCTCGGGCCATCGCTCGCTCGTCCGGCACATGCCCAGGGCGAGTATAGGAATCTCGATGCGGGATTCCCCGTGAGAGTCGAGGACGCGACGGTCACTGAGCGGTATGCTCTCGATCTCGACTTTCTGAATCTCCGCTACGACGAGCTCTCCGCCTTGAGAACACGGCTCCAGTACGAGCCGCGGCTCTCGTATGGAATTCTTCCCAAAACAGAAATGTGGCTGCGTGTCGCGGCCTACTATCGCGAGCGGGAGATCACGCCGCGCAAGGGGATCGCGGGCATTGGCTTGGGCGGAATGTATCAATGGCAGCTGGAGAGTCTGCACTTTCCTGCGGTCGCGATTGCGTCGGAAGCGTTCTTCCCGACCGGTCCCAACGCGTTGACGACTTCCTACTCCTTCAAGACGCTTCTCACCAAGAGTGTCTCGAGCGTACGGATTCACCTCAACGCGAGTCTGGCTTCCTACGCGATTCGACTGACTCCTCCAGTCTGCCCGGTCCTGCCCGGTGGCTCCGTCTGCGGAGGACAGGGGAATCCACCGCTGCCCCCCTTCGACGGCCCCTGCTCCATCGGATCGCAGTCGGCGGCAATACCTCTCTCGACCTTGTGCGCAGCCCCGCCGGCGACCATCGCAAACGCAAGTCAGCTCGCACAGGCTGGCTCTGATAGTGTGGTTACACACGCGCACTGGATGATCGGAATGGCGGTCGACAAGGCTCTCCCGCTCAAATCGATTCTGGTCGTGGCCGATGTTTTTGCGGAACGATTCGAGGGCATCGGCAGGAGAACCGATCTGACCGCGGAAGCTGGAATTCGCAGGCAGCTCAGTCCAACGGTGGTTTTCGCAGGTGGGGTCGGTCGCCACTTCAGAGGCGCCAATCCGTCCTCATTTCTCATCATTGGCGCGACGTATAGCCGGGCACTCCAGGGTTTCTGGAGGCACCTGTGATCGAAGGACCCCTCAGAAGCTCAAGCGTCGCTGTGCGGTGTGTATCGCTAGTGGCTATGGTCGCGGCAACAGGCGGTGCAGCCGCGCAAACAGCTTCCCAGACGTATCTCGCCGCCCCCTACAACTGGGCGTTTCGTGACCGCTTCCCCAAGGTCGATGCGTTGTTCAATGCATTCGACTACGGGCACGCCATCCTTTACGAGACACTCTGGCGCCAGCCGAACGCAGTCGGCTCAGAGCTCGATAGCAGCAGGTATCAGTTCATCACCAGGAAGCTGCTGCGGAATCCCCCGAACGTCCCGCTCGACGAGAGCGCGATCGGACCGAACTGGGTCAAGCTCGCTCCCGAAGTCGCCCAGATGTTCGAGTGGGCGCACTTGTTCCACCGCCAGGTTTATGACATCTGGTCGGACGACCGATTGAGCTCGGCGGAAAAGGATCAGCAGGTTGCGCGCGTCATGCGCTACTACCAGTCGCGTCGCGACCTGGCCTTCAGCGCGAAACCGAAGAGCATGAATCTGATGGAAGGTCAGGCTTACTCACTCGCCTTCCGGAAACGGTTTCCAAAGTACAACGGACTGATCTGGTCCTATCACTGGCTTCAGATGACGCTCTACGAAGCCCTTCTCGCGTCATCGTCTCCCGCCGAGCGGAAGGAGAACGTCACCGCAGTCGTGGCTCGCTTCTGGAGTCTTCTCGACAGCGCCCCCGCGACCCTGCCGAGCGTGATGCCGCAGTCGGCGGCGATCGCGCCCCGATTCACAGCGCGCTATCCGGAGGCGGCGATCATTTTCGACAACCTGCATTCGCTGCACGATGTCGTGTCGGACATTCTTTCCGATCCTTCAGTCCCCCGCGCCGAGAAACGACGGACGATTCTCGACGCCGCGGCACGTTACCGCGACTCGACCACTTCGATAACGAGCGTCGAAGAATGGAAGTCGATGGCCGAGTCGATGGGCGTCGCGAACATGGGCGGCGCCGCACCGGTTACAGGAAACGAGCATTGAGTAACGGCTCTCGGACCGGCCGAGGCTAGACCTCGAGGTGATCGTCCTGCTTGGCGACCATCGCGTATAGAACCGGCATGAGAAGAACGCTGATGAACAGGCGGGAAAACAGGCCGCCCACGATCACCAGCGCGAACGGACGCTGTGAATCCGAGCCGACGCCCTTCGAGAGAGCAGCCGGCAATAAGCCAAGTGCCGCGACGAGAGCCGTCATCATGATCGGCTTGAGTCTCAGGAGCGCCGCCCGTCGAGTGGCGTCAATGATCCCCGCTCCCGCCAGCCGGAGCTCGTTGGCGTACGAGATGTAAACCACCGCGGTTTGTACAGATACTCCGAACAGCGCGAGGAATCCGATCCCCGACAACACCGAGAATGATGTACGCGTAATCGCGAGCGCGAGCAGTCCGCCGATCGGAGCCGAGAGTATCACGCCCGCCACTGTAATGAACGGGAACGCGAAATTTCCGTAGAGCCCAAAAAGAAGAACGAAGATCAGTACCAGCGTCAACGGCAGGACCACGGCGAGCTGCTTTCTGGATGCGGTGTATTCTTCGTACTCTCCGCCCCAGATGATTCGGTACCCACCCGGCATCACCACCTTGGACGCGACTTTTTTCTGCGCCTCCTGCACGGCGCTCGCGAGATCGCGCCCTTCTACGGAATACTGAACGCCGATGTAGCGGGAATTGTCCTGGCGATAGATGAACGCCGCTCCATTCGAGATCTGGATGTCGGCGACCTCGCGGAGTGGAACCTGTCCCCCGGCCGGTGTCGAGATAAGGATGTTGCCGATCTGTTCGGGGGTCTCTCGAAACTGGGGAGCAA
>JADGQU010000412.1 GCA_017881545.1 Gemmatimonadaceae bacterium | reverse complement strand
CACGGAAACGTCAGGAGATCCACCCGGATATAGTCCTCGAAGACGGCGTTGGCGCCGTCCTCCAATTCGGACAGAGCTGTTCGTTTCGTGCCGGATCTGTTCTGGTCGAGCACGGTCAGCAGGCCCCGGTCGATTTCCATGTAGAGCGCGTAATACGCCCAATGCAGGTGCACCAACTTCAAAGGCATCTCTCGAGCCGACGGATCCAGATTCGTGACGATCGCGCTCCAACCGATCCCGGAAACGAACCGTCCATCCTGGACCTTGATGGTCGTCGAGAATGCAGGCGCGAGTTCCTTCGCTCGCGCTTTCCGCCATGCGGCATCCTCACCCGCAACCAGGTGTACAGGGTGCAACCACAGCAGCCGACCCCACTCCGACGAGACCCGATGACCGAGCTCAGAGGGGGAGAGCCAGGGCTGCTGTACCCGACGAGGCACCGTCGAGTCGACGCTCGCGCGGAACTGATGGGTCGTTTCCTTGCTGAGCTTTCGAAACATGCCGGCGATCGGTGAACCTGCTTGCTCGCGGTCCGACCGTAACGAGACCATTCGTTTCAGGGCACGGACGGCGTCGGCCAGAGTCAGCGGCGTCGGGAAGCGAACGGCAAATGTTCCGTTGATGACCGCAACGCCGAGGTCGTAGACTTCGATTCGCATCGACCGGGGGCTGACCTCCCATTCTTCGAGGTCGGAGTCAAGCCGATAGCGTTCGTCCTTCCGCCGGGCGTCGAGGATCGCTATTGCCCGCTCGAGCACGTCCGCTCCGTCACGGCAGACCAGGACGAGCGGGAGTACGTCCGAGAAGCCGCCACCGGAGGAATAGGTACCCGCAGGCATCTGGGCAGTGCCTGACTGCCAACCGGCGCGCCTGTTCTTGCTCAGCGCGGTGGCGAGCTCGTGTTGAACATCTGGGTATTCGGCGATACGTATATGCAACG
Source organism: Gemmatimonadaceae bacterium (assembly GCA_017881545.1). Taxonomy (GTDB): domain Bacteria; phylum Gemmatimonadota; class Gemmatimonadetes; order Gemmatimonadales; family Gemmatimonadaceae; genus UBA4720. Next base: position 1,916 of record JADGQU010000412.1, on the reverse strand, counting down.
GGTATCCGGTGAGGAATGCTCCGGTGATCGCAACCTCAAGTCGGGCAAGCCGAGGCTGCGAGTGCGGATCAATCTGAACGGCCGAAGCCTCGGGGGCCGAGGTCGATGCATTGCCGGAGCGGACCGCATCGCTTACGTCCATCGCGTAGGGCACAATGGCCGCGTCGAAGGGCGACGGGACCGCGCCCGCCTTGGTTGACTCGTTGATCCACTGCCGGATGACAGAAATGATGGCGGGTGCAACAACATCCCGTCGTTCGGCGGCGGTCTGACACTCCGGGCAGATATCTTCACCGTTGATCGAGGCCCAGGACGGCCCAGGACTGTCCGAGAAGGCGTGACAAAGGATCCTCGGCGGGGTCGGCTATCCCCATTCGTCGAAGGGTCCAGAGGGCGTCGTTGCCCTCCCAAGGCGGCTCAATACGGCCGCATCGCGCACATCGCCTGCCGGGCATGCGACGACAATATCTTGACGGGCTACCGCTGTTGCGGCACCGTGATCACGTTGAGGATGCATTGCAGCCCGAGCGGGCGCTGCACCGGCGAAATCGGGGTCTGCTGACCGCTTACGAACCGGCCAGGTATGGCGAGGCGGTCGGTGACAACTACGACTCGCTCTATCCGGGAGTTGACAGCGAGACCGAGGCTGCCGTCGAGCGTCTCGCCGGCCTGGCCAGGGGACGAAAAGAATGCTCGGTGCTGGAGTTCGGGATAGGCACCGGGCGTCTTGCGCTGCCGTTTCACAAGCGGGGCGTCCGCGTAGCGGGCCTCGACGGCTCGGAGCGGATGGTCGGCCAACTTCGGCGAAGGCCTTTCGGAGAAGAAATTGACGTCGTCATCGGCGACTACCGTAATACCCGCGTCGGCGATTCGTCATTCTCGCGGGTCTTGTTGGCATTCAACGGCATCTTCGACCCGCGCGGTCTGGGAGCGCAGCTCGACATCTTCCGGAACGCGGCCCGCCACTTGGCCCCCGGCGGCTATTTCATCGTCGAATCATGGGTGATGACCGACGCGCAACGAAGCGGCAGTGGGTCGGTGATGCCGCGCTATGTCGGCGAGGAGCATGTCGAGCTCCAGTTGGCGCGCTTCGACGTGGCGAGCAATGCCATCGAGCGCACGCTCGTCCACCTTCGCCCGAGTGGGATGGAGTTCGTCACCGTCACCGACACCTACGCCAGCCCCGGCGAATTGGATGTGATGGCCGAAGTGACCGGATTCGAGCGCTACGCCCGCTACAGCGGATGGGACGGTGGCGAATTCACCGGCAGCAGCGCCAACAACATCTCTGTCTATGCCCGGCGAGCGGACTGATTCACAGCGATCGCTCCCGGTCAGGCGTCGCTGGGCAACGCGGTGGGCAACTCAGACAGGTGCGAGGCGGTCCGCTTGTAGGCCTGCTCGATGTATTCCTCGAGCTTGGACCGCTCGACCCGCCACTGGTTCCGGCCGCCGATCTGGATGCCCTGCAGGTCGCCACTGCGGACCAGCGCGTACGTCTGAGACGCCGAGATGTTCAGGATCTCCGCGACGTCGGCGAGCGTCAGGAATCGGTCCGTCGTCATCGCTGAGCGGTCCTTTCTGGGTGGGCAGTGGGCAAGAGGTGCAAGGGTAGCGTCCACAAGGACGGTATTGATCGTTTTGACTGAGCTTGCGCCATGATGATGTAGTTTGCCACGAAGCATTGTGACACCGGACGCGGACCACCGACCCAGTTGTCCACCGTTCGGTCCCAAGTTCCCCGCAAGCGGGGCAGGCAGGAGGGGAATCCGTGGCCGTGCCAACTGTGCCAACTGTGCCCACTGCGTCATCCTCGTCCGCCATGCCCCCGGCGCCCTCCCCGCGGCGACTCTCCCGACCCCGCTGGCTGAACGTCAGGGTGGTCGGCGGCATCCTGCTGGTGATCGCGGCCGTGG
>JADGQU010000411.1 GCA_017881545.1 Gemmatimonadaceae bacterium | reverse complement strand
GGGTCCAGCGGGCGATCGGATTATCGAAAGCGACCGCGATCCCTGTCAGCGAGAGGAGCAACAGGAAAAGCGCGCTGAGTATCCCGGTGGCGTTGTGGACGTCGAACATCACCCGGAACAGCGAGGCGTTCCACTTGATCGAGACCTTCTTGTACTTCCACCAGAGGATCACGCCGGAGATAACCAGAAAGAGCATGACGATGCCGGCGACGGCCACGATCATCTCGCCGACCTTGCCGGCCAGCAGATGGGTATGAATCTGATGGATGCGGGTGATCAGCGTCGGTCCGCGCCGCGTGCCGAGGATCGCGCCGGTGTAGCCGTTCACGAAGACCGCAGTCCCCGAGATGAAGGCGACGTGTGCGGTGTCGGGGTGTTGTGGCAGGACGAAGCCTTCGATCTTGCCGCCGGGGAACCGGCGCTGCACTGCCTCCGCGAGCGTTCGCAGCGGGAGCGGCGCGGTCGCCTGCGGTGCGATGTCGAACAGCGACGGGTTGAAGAGGCGGTCGAGCTGTGCCTCGAAGGCGATGATCGAGCCGCTCAGCCCGAGAATCACGACGAAGAGTCCGGCGATGAGCGTCCCGTACAAGTGCAGATTCAGCAACAATTTTCGCATTCGTTCCTCGGCGTGAGAGGCGGTTGATTCAGTCGTTGTACGAACGACGACACCGGGGGATTTCCGCCTTACAAGCTCTTTACATCTCGGCGCAACGCGAAGTAGCGTCGGTCAGAACTACTGAACGACGGCGCAATCTGTTTATCGGGAGTCGGGACTGTGAGCGTCCGACCCCAAGCGGTTCGCGATCGGAGCGCTGGCGTCTCGCCGGCTGGCCCGGCGCGCGTCCCGCCGCCGGGGTTACAGCAAATGTCGGGACTCTTGCCGGGCGGGCGCGGCGGTTTGCCAGAGCTGGCATCTCGCCGCCAGGGTTACCAGGGAATGTCCGGAGTCTTGCCGGGTCGGGGGCGAGACGCCAGCGCTCCGTCGCGCTGTCTTCAGATCGCCACTTCCGGCGGCTGCTGGTATGCGGAGCCGATACGACAGAGCTGATCGAGCGTCTCCGCGAAAAGGTCGAAGAGCTCGTGAAGGCGATCGACGTCTTTGACGACGCCGGTCACCTGGAAACAGAACTCGTCCACGCCCTCGGGGAACCCTTTGAAAATCCCGTCGTCGTCTTTGACTTCGAAGTGGATGGCCGGTTGAGCCGCGATCAATTCGCGGAGCTTCGGATCGGCAAACAGAGCCCGGACCTTCTGCTCGTCGGTTCCCTTGATGACAAACGCCTCATCGAACGCGGGATCGCCGACCTCGATGTCCTGCATCCCCAACCATCTCCCCAGCTCGCTGAAAAGACCCTTCCGGTAGATCGTGAAACGAAAGCCGGCGGGGTTGACGTAGGGAGCGCGCATCCTGGTGAAGACGATGGTCGCCTTTCCCGTCGAAACGGCGTAGTTGTCGAGCGTCGGCTGCGAAACAAGTCACTCGGCTTCCACGCCGAAGTAAAAACCGGCTCGCAACGTCAGGCCGATGCGCTGGCGCACGTGCAGCCGGAAGATCTGATTCGCTATGGGTTGATTCCGGAGTTCGTGGGCCGCTTGCCGGTTTGCGGCGTGCTGCAGGAACTGGATGAGTCAGCCCTGGTCAAGATTCTCACCGAACCAAAGAACGCGCTGGTGCGCCAGTACCAGAAGAAGTTCGAGTTTGACAACGTCAAGCTGCGGTTCACAGACGACGCGCTGAAGGCAGTCGCGGGCCAGGCGCTGCACCGCAAAGTCGGCGCTCGCGGCCTGATGATGATCCTCGAAGAGCTGCTGCTCGAGGCAATGTACATGTTGCCCTCGCAAAAACGCATCAAAGAATTCGTGATCACGAGCGAAATGGTCGACCGTCGCCGCGCGATGCCGGGCGAAGGCCTGGCCGGCGTGGATGACGCGGCTGCTTAGTTCTCGGCGGCAAGGAATCCGCCCTCATTCCACCGCGAAACGACCAGTAGCGGCTTCTCGACAAATAGTTTACAATCAGCGCAGTTTCGAAACAGGGGCGAGACGACAAAGGCGGCTCGCCCTTATTCGCAGACCTTGGCGACGAGGTGAGCTAATCTGCAAGAGCAGCTCTATTCGTCATGTTATTTGAGGTTCCCGACATAATTTTCAGGAGCTTTATTCTCAGCGTTTCACGCCCGCAATAAAAATCATGGAAGAATACTCAGATCGTAGCCCTGCTGACATCGCCCGTTATCCGATGGTGCCGATTCGCGATGTCGTGATCTTTCCCTTCACCAAAGTCGCGTTCAAGATCGGCCGACCCGGTTCGGTGCGAGCGCTGGAGATGGCGCTGGCCTCTGATCGCACTATTTTTCTGTCCACCCAGCACGACGCCACGGTGGATGAGCCCTCTCCCGAACAGATCTACAGCGTCGGGACGATCGCCCGCATCCTGCAATCACAGCGACAGGAAAACGGCCAGATCAAAGTCGTGGTCGAAGGCCGCGAGCGCGCTACGACGGTCCGGGTCGAGAACAACAACGGCGCGTTCACCGCGCTGGTCCGGCGCGCGCCGGCAGTGAATGAAGAAGGTGGGCGCACCGATGCGCTGGTGCAAAAGATTGCCCAGTTGGTCGAACAGCATTTGCGTCTGGCGCCTGACGTCCAACCTGATGCTTTGCAGACCGCAATGCGCAATGCCGATCCTTCGCATATGGCGGACGCGCTGGCCTCGCAACTGCGCATTTCAGTCGAAGACAAGCAGGGACTACTCGAACTTTTCTCCGCCCAGGCGCGTTTGGCTCGCTTGACCGAAATTCTCGAGATCGAGCTCGAGAAACGGCAGCTTGATCGGACCATTCAGACGCGCGTAAAGC
>JADGQU010000110.1 GCA_017881545.1 Gemmatimonadaceae bacterium | reverse complement strand
AATCCAGTCCGCTCCTCATTCAGCAGACGCTGCCCCACCACCCATTCGGCGGCGAACAAAGGCAGCTCGGCGTAGCTCGCCACGCGATGGATCATCAGGCGCGTGTAGTATGCGTCGCTGTACTCGATCGGGCGGGGGCGGGGACGCTTACGCGCGATTGTGTCGCCGGCGACGAGACTGTCAGCGCTCGTCCGGGCGCTTTCGCTGAATCCCACAGGAGCGATTCTCGGCCCAGCATGGCTGGGTGATGACAAGACGCCAGCCACCATCAATTGCAAGAGCATCACAGGAGCCAATTTTTTGATGTGAAGGAGTTCTTAGTTCGTACCTGTATAGACACGCGTAGTTCCGCTTTCCCCCATATTGTCTTCAGCGACCATCTCTAAAGGCACTTTGCGTTCCGGGAGCGCGAACCACTTTCGCGCGAGAGGTGACAGCCACATGACAGCCTCGGGAAATGCCTGCCCTTTTGTCTGGAAGGGAGACCGTGCAGTTTTAGTGGAACCTGAACCCCTGGGGATCGATGAACGTCCAGCAGTCGATGATGACAGAAGCGCTTCGGCGCTGGCGCATCATTCCAGTGATCGTGATCGAAGAGCCGAAGGACGCGGTGCAGCTCGCCACCGCACTTCTGGCCGGTGGAATACCAATCGCCGAGATCACGCTTCGCACCCCGAGCGCGCTCGAGTCGCTGCGCCGCATCACGCAGGAGCAGCCAGAGATGTTCGCGGGTGTCGGCACCGTGCTCAACGTCAGGCAAGCCGAGCAGGCGCGGAAGGCGGGGGCCCACTTCGTGATATCGCCGGGGCTCAATCGCGCCGTCGTCGACTACTGTCTCGAGCACGACGTCCCGGTCTATCCGGGTGTCGCTACCGCCAGCGAGATCGAAGCGGCGATGGAGTCGGGACTGAATCTCCTCAAACTCTGGCCGATCGCGACGCTGGGCGGGATTCCCTACATGGAGCTGCTCGCGGGACCGTTCGGTGGCGTCGAGTTCAATCCAAGTGGCGGGCTCACCGGCGCAACTTTCGAGGGCTACCTCGCGCTCAAGAACGTTGTGGCGTGCGGCGGTTCGTGGATGGCGCCGGCCGATTGGATCGCGGGGAAGCAGTTCGATCGCATCAGCGCGGCCGTGCGCGACACCGTGACCAGGGCTGCCAAGCTTGTTCCGCCCAAGAAGCGTCCGTCTGAGGCCAAGCCCGCGGTTCGGGAGAAGGCGCGCGCCCGGTAGAAGGAAATGCAACTGAACGGGCGGGAGGCGCGAGTAGCGTAGCTGCCAGTGTTTTAGTTCACTACGCCGGGACTTATCCCTGTGGCGTTTTGGTGACTGCTTGTGCCCTGAACGCCATTGAGGGAAGTCCCGGCGTAGTGAACTAACAAGCTGGCGCCTGTGCCTCTGGCGCCTCCCGCCCGTTCAGTTGCAGTTGCAGTTGCAGGGGCAGTTGCAGTTCGGTGCCATGGAATCCGCATTTCGTTTCTTCAACGACACGCTGACGGACTCCGTATACACGGTGAGCCCCTACAGCTCGCGCGGCACCCACGACACGCTCTCACAACAGATATCAACGAGGAAGCAATGGACATTCGGCAGATTCCCCAGAGATCTCGGCGTCTGGCGCTCGCCGCGATAGTTATCGGGAGTGTCGCGCTCGTACCCAACGCCACGGCGCAGGGGCAGGATCCGCAACGACAAGATCCGCCCGCCGGGGAGCGAATGGATCCGCGTCAGATCGTCGACCTGAGGATGGCGAAGATGACGGAGACGCTAAAGCTCGATTCCGCGCAGCAGGACAAAATCCGCTGGATCGTCTCTGGCGAAACAATGGACATCGAGGCCCTGAGAAAAAACGCGGGCGGTCAGCGCGCTGGATCGGGGGGTCAGCGTGGTGGAGGGGGCGGTGGAAGGGGTGGTGGAAGGGGCGGTGGGCGCAGGGGTAGCGAGTCTTCCGATAGCACAGGCGGCGGAGAAGGCCGCGGCGGTTCGGGAGGCCCATCGCCCGAGATGCGCGCCATCAGGGATCGCGCGGACAAGCAAATCGAAGGACTTCTCAACGCGCAGCAGCTGACGACTTATCGCCAGCTGTTCGAGCAGCCACAGCAGCCGCGGCCAGGCGGCGACAGCGCGTCCCGTCGTGGCGGGGCGTCGTGATCTCTTCGATCCCGGCGTCAACGTCGTTGATCGAAGCAACTGCAACTGAACGGGCGGGAGGCGCGAGTAGCGTAGTTGCCAGGTAATTAGTTCACGACGCCGGGACTTCTCTCAATGGCGTTCAGGGCACAAGCAGTTACCAGAACGCCACGGGGATAAGTCCCGGCGTAGTGAACTAACGAACTGTCGCCTATGCTTCTGGCGCCTCCCGCCAGTTCAGTTGCAGTTATTAGTCTTCCCCGGAGCCGGAGCCCGGCGGCGCGCCGGGCGGCCTCATCCCGGGCGGCGGTCCCTGCCCCTCTGGCCCGATGGGGTGCGCATTGCCTCTATGGCAGGTGAAGCAGTTCACGACGGGCGCCGCGCCGCGATCGTTCGGCACTTTCGACATGTAGTCGCGATTGATCGTCCCCACCATCTCGAACATCAAGCGCGCCGTTTTCTTCTCTTCCTTGTCGTCGAGGTCCCACTTGCCGGGCACGTGGCAGAATCCGCAGCTCACACCCAGCGAGCGGCCGAAGCCCATGTTCATGATGTTGACCAGCCGTCCCGCCGGAACTCCCTTGAACATCTTGATGTTCTTGAAGACACTCTCGGCCGGCTGAGTCTCGCGGCCGGCGATCGAGCGCAGGATCATCGCCGACGCGCTGTCACGCCGCGCCGAGTTCAGGCTGTCGCGGACGCGACGCGCGGAATCGGTGAGCGGCACCCGCTGCCCCGCGCCGGGCCGCGTTGGTGCGGGATTCGTCGTCGTGGTCGGCGCTGTAGCGCACGCGTAGGCGACAATGATGATCGAAGAAACAACGGCAACCGCTGCAGGAACACGCTCACTCATGAACTCTCCGAATCAGAATTTGCGATAATCCTACGATTTGAACCACAACCGAACAAGATGTGATGAGCCACCGTCAGGTTGGTGCCCATCGGCATCAATACGTCGGGGCTATGCTGAAGCTCCGGCGAATTTCGGGCTCGGCGGCCGCGTCGGTCCTGACCCAGCGCCGAGCCTGTCGATCGCCGCGGCGATCTCATCGAGATCGGCCGCCGTCAGAGCGAGCGTCGCCGCGCCGATCCAGCCATCCACCTGCGACGGCGATCTCGCGCCGACGATCGCCCCGGTCACTCCCGGCCACGCCAGCGTCCATGCCACGGCCACCGCTCCCACGCTCGTATCGTGGCGCGCCGCGATCGGCTTCAGCGCGTCACGCAGCGCGATGTTCTTCTCGAGCCGCGGCGTCTGGAAATTCGTCGATTTCTTCCGCCAGTCGTCGGCGTCCATCTTCCTGATACGATCCGCCGAAAAACTGTCAGTAAGAATGCCGGCCTGCATCGGGCTGTAGACGATCACGCCGGTGCGGTGCGCATTGCACCACGGAATCTCCGCGGCGGCGGCATCGCGGTTGATGAGCGAGAAGGGCGGCTGCAGCGAATCCACGTGACGAACGGACTCGCATTTCCGGAGTTGCGGGACGTCGTAGTTGGAGACGCCGATGGCGCGAACTTTTCCCTCTTCGATGAGCTGTTCCATCGTTCGCCAGGATTCCTCCATCGGCACACCGAAATCGTCGGGCCGGTGGATCTGGTAGAGATCGATGCGCTCGACGCCGAGCCGGCGGAGGGATGCCTCGCATTCGCGTCGAATGGATTTGGGAGCGGAGGAGCGTATGGCTTCCTTCATCCGATCATTCTCGTCCCACACCAATCCGCATTTGGTGAAGACATAGGGACGATCGGCCGCGCCGCGGCCGCTCAGCACTCTGCCGACGACCTCCTCCGAATGACCGAGTCCGTAAATCGCGGCGGTGTCGATCCAGTTGACGCCGTGCTCGAGCGCGTGATTGATCGCGGCGATGGATTCATCGTCGTCCTGCGGACCCCACCCGAACGCCCATCCACCACCCCCGGTTGCCCACGATCCGAATCCAACGCGGGTGATTTCCATGTCGGTAGTGCCGAACTGTCGAACCGGAAGCGTAGTGCGCATTGAAGCGGCTCCTGAGCGATGTAGCGAGCGGTGAAAAAATCGGTTTTAGTTTGCCACGCTTGAGCCCGCGAGCACGATTAGCTGACCGGACATCATCGGCAGGTGCTTTGGCACTGCGCAAAGGATGGGATAGATGCCGGCGTGCTTCGCCACATACGTGACCCGGGTCGTCTGCTGAGGTGGAAGCGGCACCAACAAATCGGGCAGTACGAAGGAGTGCTCATCGTCCTCGGCGTTGATGAGCGTGAAATGAATCGTGTCTCCCTCCACCACCGCCAGCGTGCTGGGCGAGAAAGCGTAAACCTCTTTTCCCTCGAGCACGCCACCCTTTCCGAAGTCCTTTGCGAGGAATGGAAAAACGCTCTGCTGCTCCCTGACCAGCAGCGGGACGGTCGTCACCGTGATCTCTCGGGCGCGCGGAATGTACGAGTGCGGCGCGGGGGTCGTTCGCGATCCCGTACAGCCTACAAGGAAAGCGATTCCAGCAGCAATCATGATCGACTGTTTCATTTGAAGATCAGCCAGAGACCGAGTCCTGCGATCAGGATTCCGACGACTCGGCGGAATGTGTCCGGTGAGAGCCCAAATAGTAACCGCTCGCCCCACAACGTACCTATGAGCGTTTCACCCGGGGACTCCATACTTCCGGGCCACAGGGGTAGAATATGGGTGTGATAGCGACACGATCGGAACCGAAGACTGAGAGGTGGCCGCGGCTCACGCTCGACGAGTGGGCGCCGACCCAGACGACGCTCCATCGCTGGACGCAGATTGTCGGCAAGACCCGGCTCGCGCTGGCGCCAATGCAGAACCACTGGTGGCAGGTCGTGATGTACGTCACCGACCGCGGCCTTACCACGTCGCCCATACCGTACGATGATGGCCGCACCTTCGACATCAGCTTTGACTTCAACAATCACAAGCTGATCGCGCGGACAAGCGACGGAGATATTCGGACGCTTCCTCTGGCTCCGCGATCGGTCGCCGACTTTTATGCGGAATACATGGCGATGCTGCGCGCTCTGGGCATCGAAGTGAAGATTCTGCCGGTGCCCGTGGAGATGGCGGACACCCTGCGGTTCACCGAAGATCGCACTCACGCGTCGTACGATCCGGACGCGGCGCACCGATGCTGGCAAATCATGGTTCAGGCCGATCGCGTGCTCAAGAAATTTCGCGGACGATTCATAGGGAAATCGAGCCCCTCGCACTTCTGGTGGGGCGGGTTCGATCTCTCGTGCACGCGATTCTCTGGGCGTCCCGCGCCGCGGCATCCGGGAGGAATTCCAAACTGTCCGGATTACGTCGCGCTTGAAGGGTATTCGCACGAATGCGTTAGCGCTGGATGGTGGCCGGGAACAGTGGGCACTCCAGTAGCGGAGCCGGCGTTCTACGCGTACTCGTATCCGGAGCCGCCGGGCTGCGACGTAGCGCCGGTGCGGCCCGAGGGCGCGTACTACCACCCTGTGATGCACGAGTGGATTCTGCCGTACGAGAGCGTCCGCTCATCTTCGGCGCCAGACCGCGTGCTGCTAGAGTTTCTTCAGAGCACCTACGAGGCTGCGGCTGACCGGGCAAAGTGGGACCGGGCGGCGCTGGAGAGGCCGGCTGGCTGGACGCCGCCCCCATCCGCGGCACGGGCGTAAATTGTGGATGCGTCTGCGGTTTCCGATTCTTCAATCAACAGCAGTTTGGGGGCGGCACATCACGTGCATTCGTTAGAATCAAGCTGACCGAGCCAATACAGGAGGCAGGATGAGAGCGCGTGACATCATGACGAGGGATCCAGAATGTTGCCGCCCCGACCAGACCGCGCGTGATGCGGCGCAGGTCATGCGCGACCGCGACTGCGGCTGCGTTCCGATCGTGGATGACGCGGGGGCCGTCGTCGGCATCGTGACCGATCGGGATCTCGCCGTGCGCGCAATTGCGACCGGCAAGGAGTCCACCACCAGACTGAAAGACCTCATGACGGCGTCAGCGAGCTGCTGTGGGGCCGACGACGACTTGCGGGATGTCGAGCAGAAGATGGCGGAGCTTCAGATCCGCCGGATTCCGATCGTCGACGCAAGCGGCCGTTGCCTCGGCATCATCTCCCAGGCGGACATCGCGCGTGCTTCCGCGACCGACAGCCCCGTTACGGAGCAGGAGATCGCTCTCGTCGTTGAAAAGATCTCGCAGCCGCCGAGCAAGGGGAGACGCACGCCCGTCGATTCCCAGATCGCGCAGATCTAGGTTCAGTTGCAGTGCTATTTCGGTGGCGATGCCGGCGCCCCCGACGCTGACCCGAGCTTCTCAACCCCGAGCATGTAAACGAGGAGCCCCATGTCGGGCAGCGTCCGCTCATAGCCCGCCACTAGCTGCTCCTGGTACCGGTCGAGCGAGAATCCAAAAAAGCCCGATGGACGCAGATCGACGATCTGCATCTCGGCGTCGAGCATCATCAGCTTTCCGAAGCGGAGCGTTCCTCCCCTGTAAAACATGTAGCCCGGGGCGGCGGTGTCCGGCGGAATGAGCGGCGGCTTGGCGCCGATGCTGCCAAAAGTCTGGACGAGCTCGTCGCCATCGATTCTGATCGCCGTGGCGTGTCCGGCTATCGCCGGCGGCGGGAGGATTTTCACGGGATCGAGAAAGAGATCGTTGCCCTTTACAGTCACGCCCTTCGCCTTGCTCAGGTCCAGAATCTTCTCGAGGCTCAGGTGAAACGCCTTCATGAGATCGTCGCCGTTGACGCCCAGTATGCGCGTCTTGACGGGATGGAGCTTGATGAGGCCTTCGGGCGTGACTGACACATCCGCCGTGATCTCGAACGGAATGTCGAGAATCTTGTGCATTACCCCCGACTGGATCACCTGCGAACCCGAGGTGTGGATTTTCAGATTCTTCAGCGGCGCGCCCGGATAGGCGAAGATGTGCTTGTTCATCAGCGTCGTGAGGTCATTGCCATTCAGCCCGATCTCGGCGTAGTCCAGATCTATCACGAACGCGTTTTTGTCGTCGAACGAGATCGGCCCGCCGTGAAGCGCACGCATGTCACCGCGGAGCGTCCGAATTCGGAGAGCTGCGCCGGGGATGATGTAGAAGTTGACTTTGCGCATCGACACCTGCGTTGCGCTGTCGGCGGCGGTCGCGCTGGAGGGCGATGAACCACTCGCGTTCGCACTTGTGGGCGATACCCGGGCGGCGCTCGTGTCGGTCGCGGGAGGAACTTTGGCG
>JADGQU010000410.1 GCA_017881545.1 Gemmatimonadaceae bacterium | reverse complement strand
CACGTTCGAGCCCGTCGAGTCGATCAGCTTGAACTCGAGAGTGTTGGTCGGAGCTTCGCCCCTGATGGTGAATGAGAACTCATAGTTCGGCGGCAGCGCCAGGTTGAACGCTCGATGGATGACGGCGTAGCCACCGTGTCCGTGAAAATCGAAATCCACGCGCATTGCCTTGCCGTGAGCGCCGTTCGAGTCCGGATGGACCGAGATCTCGACGCCATCGGCCGGCGTGGCCGTCCACTGGGTCACCGAATCGAAGGTATCCACTACTATAGTAGGGGCCGTTGTCTGACTGGCCGCGGCGACCGGGACCGCGGGAGATGTCGTCGGCGGCGTTTGCGCTTGCGCTTGGAACGCGAAGATGCCGCTGATGAGAACGAGTCTTGAACTGCGAATCATCCCTTCACGCTCCCGGCCATTACGCCCTGGATGTAGTAACGCTGCAAGAATAGAAACACCGACAGCACTGGAATCACCGTCAGCACCGATCCGGCCATCATCAGCTCCGTGTCCTGCACGTGCTCGCCCGACAGATTCGCGAGCGCGACCGGCAATGTGTAGTGCGCCTCGTCGCTCAGCACGATCAATGGCCACATGAAGTCGTTCCACGTCGCCAGGAAAGTCCAGATGGCGAGCGTCGCCAGAATCGGAAGAATACCCGGCACGACCACTGACCAGTATATCCTGAGCTCCGAAGCTCCATCAATGCGGGCGGCGTCGAGCATGTCATCGGGAATCGAGAGCGCGTACTGGCGGATGAGAAAGATCCCGAAGATGCTGGACATCCCCGGGATGATCACGCCCCAGTAGGTGTTGATTAGATGGAGATCCTTCATCAGCAAGAAGAGCGGCAGCATCGCCACCTGCACCGGCAGCACCAGCCCGAGTGACAGGATGCGAAACGCGCGATCCCGCCCGCGGAATCTAAGCTTGGCAAATGCGTAGCCCGCCAGCGAATTGATCACCAGCGACACCGCCGTCACCACCACCGCGATGAGCGCGCTGTTGAACAGGTACCGTCCGAGGTTCAAGCGCGTGAACAGCTCGCCGTAGTGCGAGAATGTGATCCGGCTCGGAAGGAAGTGCGGTGGGTACGTGCTCGCTTCCCCGGTGGGCATGAACGACGCCGATAGCATCCAAAGCATCGGCAGGAGTGCGATCAACGCGCCGATGATCAACAGCGTGTACAAGACAATCTGAGAAATGCGTCGTCGAGAGCGTGCCGAGTCAGACATCTACACGTGTTCCTTCTGCAACCGAAACTGGATGAGCGTCGCGATCAGGATCACGATGAACAGCACAAACGCGATTGCGGCAGCGTACCCCATCCGCCACCACCGGAACCCTTCCTCGTACATCATCAGCACGACGCTCGTGGTAGCGCGGAGCGGCCCGCCCTGCGTCATCACGTACGGCTCCGAGAACAGCTGGAAGTAGCCGATCATCGTGATGACGCTGACGAACAGGAGCGTAGGGCCAAGCAGTGGCAGCGTCACCGCGAAGAAGCGGCGCACCGGGCCCGCGCCATCTATCTCGGCCGCGTCGTAAAGATCCTGCGGAATCGCCTGCAGCCCGGCGATGAAGATCAGCATGTTGTAGCCGAAGTTCTTCCAAACCGACATGAGAATGATGGCGGGCATCGCCCAGTGCGGATTCCCGAGCCAATCGATGGGAGCGATGCCCAGGTGCGCGAGTCCGTAGTTGAGCACGCCGTAACGCGTGTGGTACAGGTAGCGCCACACGATCGAGACCGCGACGAGCGTCGTCACGAACGGCGTAAAGTAGATCGTGCGGAAAAAGCTCTTGAAGCGGACGAGCCTCGCGTTCAGAAGGAGCGCGGTGCCGAGAGAGACAGCGATCGTGAGCGGCCCACCGACGATCGCGAAGTAGAAAGTATTTCTGAGCGCCTGCCAGAACTCGGGACTGTGAAAGAGCTTGCTGTAGTTCGACAGTCCGACGAAGCGCATCGTGGGCAGATTGGCGATCGCGTAGATGTCAAAGTCGGTGACGCTCAGCACGAGCGACGCGAGCACCGGCAGGAAGAAGAAGACGAAGATCAGGATCAACGCCGGCGCCAGGAACAGCCAGGCTGCTCTTCCGACGTCCGACGGCGTAGTCAGACCCGGATCACGCGACCACGGGAACCGCCGCTTGGCCGCAACCATTCCCGGCAGTGGCGCCGAAAGCAGCTCGCCTGACGCCGCTCCATCAGGAGGAATGGTGGCGCTCACGGATTCTTGCTCTGTGCGAGAAGGTATCGGCGTTTCTCGAGCATCGCGTTTACATCCTGATCGAGCGACCCCAGCGTCTGATCCACGGTCTTGGCTTTGCGAATCGCCTGCTCACCATGCTCGAAGATCGTAGTCGCAATCTCCTCCCACTCCGGCACCTGCGGCAACGGCACTACTCGCTCGAGCTGATCGCGGAACGCCCTCGTGTACTTGTTGTTCGCGAACGTCGTGTCCTGCCACGCGGCTTTCCTCGGAGGAAGATCACCAGTGAGTACGTAAAACTGCAGCTGGATGGCGGGCCGGGACATGTACTCCATCAGCAGCCATGCTTCCTTCTTGTGCTGCGACGCCGCGAACAACGAAAGGCTCGATCCGAGCGCGAGCGACACTCCCGGCCCGTTGATGCCGGGCATCGCCGCCGTCATCCACTTTTTTTGCGTGGCTGCGTCGAGGCGGTTCTTGAACTCCCCGATGTACCAAGGGCCGGAGATGTACATGGCGATATTCCCGCGCTCGAACTCCTGAAAGAGATTGGAGACTTGCGAGCTCGAGACGGGCGATGCGAATCCCTGCCTGTAAAAGCCGAGATAGAAGTCGAACCCTTTTCTGAATGCGGGCTCTTCGAACCCACC
>JADGQU010000014.1 GCA_017881545.1 Gemmatimonadaceae bacterium | reverse complement strand
CTGATCACCGTAAGCAATCATGTTGCCGATCTGGAACGACTTCGCCAGGAGCTTGGCGTCGGCAAGATGACCCTCGTCGCCCATTCAATGGGTGCGTTCCTCGCGCTGTCCTACCTCGAACAATTTCCCCAGCATGTGGCCGGACTGGTGCTCCTCTCCCCGGGCGTTCCATTGAAGCCGGTAGAAGACAAGCAGCTGTTGGCCGAGCAGAAAGCTGCCGCCAACGCATTGTTCGACAGGCCGGATATTGAAGCAGAGAAGAAACGCGCTGGTGTGGATCATCCTCCGCTGTCGGACAAGCAGAAGATCGACGAGTGGCGCATTCGGTACGCGTCGGCCAACCTCTTTTACGTCAACAAATGGCGAGAGCTTCGCGGCGGGATGGCCTTCTACAATCCAAGGGCCGCCTCGGATGCGTCGAAGAGCATGCCAAAGGCGTATGACTTTGTGGGCATCCTGCGATCGCGATCATGCCCGACCAGCGTGATTGTTGGCGATCACGATATCGCTGACATGGGTGCGCGGGTGATTCGTGCGCAGATTGCCGGCGTTCCCCAGGTCGAGCTGACCGTAATCAAGAATGCCGGCCACGCCTCGTGGGTCGATCAGCCGGATGCCTTTCGGCGCGCGATCGGGCGGGCGTTGACGCTGTGCCGCTGAACAACAACGCCAACTTAGACCGCGCGAATCTCCGGGTACTTCCAGAACGCCCACAGCGAGTACGCCAGCATCACCACCCCGCCGCTGAAAATCGCCCACTCCACCCCGACGAAGCGCGCCATCACACCGGCGATGAATGATCCGATCGGCGTGAAGCCGACGTAGACGAAGACGTAGGTCGCCATCACGCGACCCCGCAGCTCGTCTGGAACAACCGACTGAAGGATTCCGTTCGCCAGCGCGCCGTTGATCAGCATCGTTAGACCAAGGAAGAGCAGTACGAAAGCGGCGAGATGCACCGTGCGCATCAGCGAAAAGAGAATCGTCAGCCCCGCGAACGCATATGCCGTGGCGTTGAACAACCGGCCGCGGCGAATTCGCGCGCCGAGTCCGGCGAGCGAGAGCGCTCCAGTCAGGGCGCCGATGCCTACGAAGGTCAGGAGCAGTCCGTAACCGCTTGCTCCCGTGTGCAGCACGTCCCGCGCGATCACGGGCATCATCGTCAGGTATTGAAACCCGAATATCGCATACACCGCTATAACGCCCATCAATCCCGACACTGAGCGTGAGCTGCGGATGTATCTCAATCCCTGCTTCAGCTGCTCGGCGGGAGAAACCAGGTGCTGAACCGGTGTCCACCGCGGCAGCTTGATCCGGGCGAGGCTGGCGAGTACGGCGAAATAACTGAGCGCGTTGATGCCGAAGCACCACGCGACGCCGAACTTGCCGAGTATGATCGCCGCGAGAGACGGGCCGACGATGCGGGCGAGATTGAATCCACCCGAGTTGAGCGCGATCGCATCGACCAGGTCCTCTTTCGACACGAGCTCGACGATCATCGCCTGGCGCGCGGGAATTTCGAACGCCGAGATCACGCCCCCGAACGTCGTCAGCACCAGCAGCGACCCGAAGCCGATGCGGCCCGTCCAGGTGAACCACCAGAGTGCGGCGGCCTCGATGAGCAGGAGCGCCTGGCATATGATGACGATACGGAGCTTGCTGCGCCGATCGGCGACGACTCCGCCGTAAAGCGAGAGCAGGAGAACGGGTAAGTTGCTCGCCGCGGCCACGACTCCCACCAGGAACGCGCTGTTCGTGAGCTCGAGCGCGAGCCACCCCTGCCCGACCTGCTGCATCCACGTCCCGATCAGGGAGACGGTCTGACCGATCCAGAAGAGTCGGAAATTCCGGTGGACCTGGAGCGCCCTGAATGGGTTGATCGATCGTCGTACTGGGCGCGCCGGAGTCGGGGGCATTGCGGAGGATTATACACCCCCTATGCCCGGGTTGTATGTTAGAGATATGCGCTTCCACACCTACTCGAAGTTCAGCCCGGAAGCCTCTGACGCGGTAGATCTCCAGGCGCTGCTGGACAAGCTCGCCGATTTTCTGCTGCAATCGGGATTCGCCGGCGGGCAGAGCGTGAATCCGTACTTCGACGATTTCGATTCGGAGCCCGATCGATCCGTCGAGGCCCTGCGTCAGGCAATCCTCGATGCGTTGATCGAGAGCGGCCAATTCACGCCCGAGCTCCTCGAAGCGCTGCGCGGCGATGGGAACAAGGAATCCCAGGAGAAGCTGAGCGAGCTGCTCGACAGCCTCATCAAGAAGCTGGCGGCGGAGGGATACCTCAATCTTCAGGCTCCGCCGCAGATGCCCGCCGGCCATCAACCGGTCACGGGTCGCGGAGGTCTCGCCCAGGCAGCGTCAAAGAGCGTCCAGTTCAATCTCACCGACAAGGGCATCGATTTCCTCGGCTACAAGAGCCTCCGCCACATCCTGAGCTCACTGGGCAAATCGAGCTTCGGCTCACACGATACTCCGCACCTCGCCACGGGCATCGAAGCCGACGGCTACAGCAAGGAGTACGAATTCGGCGATGTGCTCAACATCGATGTCAACGAGACGCTCAAGAACTCGCTCGTGCGTACCGGCTCGCTCGAGGTTCCGATGGATCTCGACTACAGAGATCTGATGGTGCGGCAGGCCGAGTACCGCTCGTCGTGCGCCACGGTGCTGATGCTCGACACATCGCACTCGATGATTCTCTACGGCGAGGATCGATTCACGCCCGCCAAGAAGGTCGCGCTAGCGCTCACGCATCTCATTCGCACCCAGTTTCCGGGGGACACGCTCCAGGTCGTGCTGTTCCACGATTCGGCCGAGGAGATTCCGCTATCCACGCTGCCGCAGGCGCAGGTTGGTCCGTATCACACCAACACGGCGGAAGGTCTCAAGCTCGCGCGCCGGCTCCTCATGGCGCAGAAGAAGGACATGCGCCAGATCGTGATGATCACCGACGGCAAACCGAGCGCGATGACCATGCCCAATGGTCAGATCTACAAGAATTCAATGGGGCTGGACTCGACCGTCATCGCTACCACGCTGAGGGAGGTTGCGAACTGCAGGCGGGCCGGCATTCTGATCAATACCTTCATGCTCGCTCGCGACCGGGCGCTGGTGGATTTTGTGAAGCGTGTTTCGGAGATCAGCAAGGGAAAGGCGTACTTCACCAATACCATGACCCTTGGCCAGTTTATCCTGATGGATTTTCTGAGGAAGAAGACGCAGAAGATCTCGTAGGCCACGAGCAACAGACAAAACAGACCCTGCAACAAATGCGCATCACCAGAGTTCTCTCTGCTCTAGCGATCACACTCACTGTCGCGTGCGCGTCTGTTCCGCGCGGGCCGGGCGCGACGCGTTTCGACGTGCTCATCACCAACGCGCGAATCGTCGATGGGACTGGGAATCCCTGGTACCGAGGGAGCGTCGCTACCATTGGCGATCAGATCGCTTACGTCGGGCCATCGCTGCCGGGACTCACCGCGCGGAGAGTCATCGACGCCAATGGACAGGTCGTCGCCCCGGGATTCGTCGACATGCTCGGACACTCGGAATTCTCGATTCTGCGCGGGCCGCACGCCGTGTCGAAGGTCACCCAGGGAATCACCAGCGAGATAACGGGAGAAGTGCATTCGGCCTGGCCCAACGTCGCGCTCGGAGAGCAGCCCGATCCGAAGTATCCGTGGCAATCACTCGGCGGGTACTTCGCATATCTCGAGAAGAATGGTACGGCGATAAACCTCGGAACCTACGTCGGTACGAGCTCGGTTCGGCAGGCGGTGATGGGCGACGTGACCCGCCATCCCACCGACGCCGAGATGAAGCAGATGGGCGCGCTGATCGATTCGGCGATGCGCGACGGCGCTGTTGGTCTAGGCACCGGACTGATCTATTTGCCGAGCACGTTCTTCTCGACCGAGGAGCTCATCGCCCTCACGAGATACGTGACGCCATACAAGGGCGGGTATGCGGCGCACATCCGGAACGAGGGCAACGGACTCGCTGATGCCGTGCGTGAGACGATCCAGATCGCGGCCGGCGCGGGCACGTGGGCGGAGATTCGCCACCTCAAAGCAAGATCGCTCCCCTTGATGCAACAGGCCGTCGCGCTCATCGACTCGGCACGCGCCGCGGGCATCGACATCACCGCGGATCAGTACCCTTACATCGCAAGCGCCACGGGCCTCGCCGCAATGCTCAACACCTGGGTGCAGGAAGGCGGCTCCGATTCGCTGGTGATGCGATTGAAGGATCCGGCGGTGCGCGCCAGGCTCAAGACAGAGCTCGGACAGGACAGCGCTTCCGGAATTCGCAGCGCGGCGAAAACGATGATCAACGACGTGGTCGCCGATTCGCTCAAGAAGTATGAGGGAATGCTTCTGACGGATGCGGGAAAGCTGCGCGGCCAGGATGCCTACGACGCGGCCTTCGACATTCTCATCGCCGACAAGGGCAGGACGGGAGCAATTTACTTTTCCTTCAACGAGGACGCGCTGCGCCTGGCAATGAAGCAGCCGTGGGTGTCAGTGGGGCAGGATGCGGGCGCGCTGAGTCCGGATTCCACCGGGAAGTTCACCGAGCGCGAACATCCCCGCGCGTTCGGAACATTTCCGCGCATACTCGGCCGGTACGTGCGTCAGGATTCGGTGATCACGCTCGAATTCGCGGTGAGGAAGATGACGTCGCTGGCGCTCCAGCGGGTCGGGATCAACAATCGCGGGCTGCTCAAGCCTGGAATGTTTGCGGACATCACGGTATTCGATCCCAACACGGTCATAGACCGCTCGACGTACGAGAATCCGGCGCAGCTCGCGACCGGAGTGAGCTACGTGCTCGTGAACGGCGTTCCGGTCGTGGACAACGGGCAGGTCACCGCGGCGTTGCCCGGGCGCGCACTGAGGGGCCCCGGGTACTCGTCGAAGCCCTGACACATCGTATTCCGGCCGATAGGGGAATGCCTTATCTCTCATTCAGCATTTCTCCGATCCTTCGGATGACGGTTTAGAGCATTTTTCCGACAGACTACAGTCCGCGAGGCTCGTGTTGGCTGATACTTCGAATCCACTCCATTCGTGGTTCCTCGGTCCGAAGGGTGAAAACGAACAGCTCCTGAAAGAGCTGCTCGCTTCCGCGCTTCAGGCGCACGTGGATTGGCGCCGAAGCTATCATCCCGAGGATCCGTCCCCGATTGCGGCCGGGGAACAGAGGACTGCCGCCGCCGTCCGGCAGAGTGCGGAGCTGAGGACGGAGTTCGAGGCACTCCTCCAGCAGCTTCGCGGCAGCGTTCCGATCTTTCACGGACGCTATAACGGACACATGGTTTCCGAGCAAACGATCGCGGCGCAGGCTGCCTATTTCGCCGCGATGCTCTACAACCCGAATAACGTCTCGCGCGAAGTTGCGCCGGTCACGACGCGTCTCGAAGAAGAGGTGGCGCGGCAACTCGCGGAGATGATCGGCTACGATTGGGCGAGTTGCTGGGGACATCTCACTTCGGGTGGAACGGTCGCCAACTTCGAGGCCCTCTGGATAGCGCGCAACGTTCTATATCACCCGGTGGCAGCCCGCCTCGCGACCAGAGCGCTGGGGACCGATATCTCCGTGTCGCTGCCGGATGGCACGCGCGAGTCGTTGAGCGATCTCGATTTGTGGCAGCTGCTGAATATTCGGCCCCATGCTTCGCTGGATCTCTGGGAAAAGCTCTGGCTCGCGGCGCCGGGGCCCATAATCGAGAGCACTCTCAAGGCCCACTCGCTCGCGACGCTCGGTTACCAGGATTACAGCCGGCAGCTCGCGGCGGAGTTCGGAGACGAGTTGCAGGCCGGCGTCGTGCTCGCCGCGGGCACGAGCCACTACTCGTGGGCTAAGATCGTCGCCGCACTTGGTGTGGGGACTAATCAGTTGGTGTTCGTCCCGGTAAATGCAGAATGCAGAATGGATCCGGACGCGCTGTGGGATGAAATCGAGTCGCTCACCAGGAAACGCGTGCCGATCATGGCCTGCGTGAGCACATGCGGCACAACCGAAACAGGCGCGGTCGACGATTTACGGCGCATCGTTGAGGTGAGGGCGCGCGCCGAATGGGAGCTGGGCGTCACGTTCCACGTTCACGCCGACGCATGTTACGGCGGCTACGCCGCGTCCCTTACGCGCAAGCCGGACGGCTCGCGACATACCGCGTCCGAAGTTCGCAAGGCATGCGGGGGAACAGACTGGCCAACGGATCAATGGGTGCGATCGATCTCCGCTCTCGAGAGTGTGGATTCAGTCAGCATTGATCCACACAAGCTCGGCTACATACCATATCCTGCCGGCGCCTTTCTTCTCAGGGACCGGCGTGGCCGCGAGCTCGTCTCAACCGATCCTCCGTACCTCGCAGTCGCGACGTCGTCCGAAAGCCCGGACCAGGCGGTAATTGGCCGGTTCATCTTCGAGGGTTCCAAGCCGGGTGCGTCGGTGGCAGCAGCCTGGCTGAGTCATAAGACGATTCCTCTGAACAGTGATGGCCACGGAAGAATCATTGCGTCGACGATGAAAGCGGCGCGTGAGCTTTATGCGCTTCTGGGCTCTTTCGATTTCGCGCCACTTCGCGTCATACGGCTTCCTGAGCCCGATCTCAACATCGTCTGCTTCCTGTTGCACCATCCCTCTCTCGTCACTCTGAGCAGTCTCAATGCTCTCAATGAGATGATCTACCGAGAGCTGAGCCCGGACGCGGAGATGTCCGCTCCTTACATGATCACGCGGACGAAGCTGACCTCGCCTGCGTGCGACCAGGCGATAGAACCGCTCTTGTCATTGATGGGCGAGAATGGGCGAGCATATCGCGCAGCGATTGCCGAAGGCCTCACCGTTCTGCGATCGACTGTGATGAATCCGTTCTCCGGCGACGCCAACCCCGATCATTTTCCAGGGCTCATAGACGCAGTGCGTCGTGTGGCAGTGAGCTTCCTTGGCGATCCTTCCGACCACGTCGCACACTTCGCGAGAGGCAAAACCTGAGCGTCAGGTTAACGAAGGGCCTCGCAGAATCCTGCGAGGCCCTTCGTGTTTTCCTTATTGAACTTCGTGGCGTTTGTCTCTGCTAGTCCGCGAGCAGCCCGATCTTGAGCGCGAAGTCTACGTAGTCACTGCGGTGCGCCAGTCCAAGCTTCTCGTTGATCCGCTGTTTGTAGGTGTCGACGGTCTTGGGGCTGATGAACAGCTTCTCCCCGATCTCGGGTGCACTATACCCACGGGCTACGAACTTCAGGACGTTCTGCTCGCGCTCGGTAAGCTTCTCGAACTTGGTGCGCTCGTCAGCGTGCTCCGCTCGGCGCTGGATTCGCTGCGCCAGGGCGCGGGCAGCGGACGGTTGCATGTAGACATCGCCGTGGGCGACGGCGCGAACCGCATCGATGAGCTCGCGGTCGGCGGCGCTCTTCACCAGGTATCCGCTCGCGCCCGCTTCGAGCAACGGAACGAGGTAGGAATCCTCAGCATGCATCGTGAGGATCAGCACTTTTGCGCGCACGTTGTTTCCCACCAGCGCCTTTGTCGCTTCGGCGCCGTCCATCTCACCCATCGAGAGATCCATCACGATCACATCCGGATCGAGCCTCTCCGCGAGTGAAATGGCATCCTTGCCATTCGATCCCTCGCCGATAACCTCGATATCCTTGGCGCTGCCGAGCACCGCCTTGAGGCCGGCACGCACAATGTTGTGGTCGTCGACGAGAATTACTCGGATGACGCCATCTCTCAAGCTGCCTCCGTATCCATCCCAACCCACGCGATTACGCGGGTTCCATGATCCCCTACAGTATCAATACGCAACTCACCCCCGGCAAGTGAGAGTCGCTCCCGCATTACGGCGAGGCCCGATTCTCCGCGTTTCTTCTCGAGAGGCCCTTCGAAGCCACGACCATCGTCGTCGACCTCGAGCTCTACGTAGCCGGGCCTGGCGCGCAGCGTTACTGTGGCGTGCCCGGCGTCGGCGTGCCTTTCGACGTTACGAAGTGCTTCCTGGGCCACGCGGTACAATGTCGCCGACAGCGCGGGCGGAATAACCACTCCGTCGATGTCGACGTTGACCTTGACATCTACAAGAGAGCGCTGCTGGGTCGCATCACCGAGAGCCTCGAGCGCCATCGGCAATCCCAGATCGGTCGCGACACGCGGGTGCAGTGAGCGGGAGACGTTTCGGATCTCTTCGAGCGCCGTGCGCAACAGCTCACGCACACCCGCCAGTCTGGCCGATGCGCTGTGATCTCCGATCTCGTGCGCGACCGCGGCAATCTGAAAGCTCGCGGCCGCGAGCGTCTGGCCGACCGAGTCGTGAAGCTCGCGGGCAACCTGTGCGCGCTCTCTCTCCTCGGCGTAGACGACTTCCGCGCCAAGCTTGCGCATCCGCTCCCGACCGACAGCGAGACTGTCGAGCATTTCGTTGATGGTCGTCGAGAGATGGGTCAGCTCGCGGTCAGCCACAATGGAAGCCGGGACTCTCTCTGCCAGCCGACCCTCTGAAACCAGTTTGGCAACCCGTTCAAGCTCGTTGACAGGTAGAAGCGCGAGCCGCACCAACAGCAGGTTCACGATCGTGCCACCGATCAAAGCGGTGATGACGACGTAGGCATCAGTCAAGGGTCCGGGCAGGAAACGAACTGGAGCGACTAGCACGAGCACGGCAAGGCCGATGATGATCAGGTTGGCGCCGAGCAGCTTGAACTCGAGCGGAACTCCGAGGGGCACCCGCAGCCAGAGTGGCAGCTGCTGGCCGCCGTTTCCGCCAAAGCGTTGCCTGCCGCGCCCAGGCGTGCGCTTGGTCTCGGTCGATCGGGACATCATCTCGGGATCGGGGCCGTGGCCGGTTGGGTGCCGGATCGCGCTCAATGCGGACGTCATTTCACGATCAGTGCGGTGACCATGCCGAACATCCCGTGATCGGACTCCGCGTGCGGAAGGATGTGGCAGTGGAACGCCCAGGTTCCGGGATTGTTGCAATTGACGATGACGTCGTACCGCTCGCCGGGCGCGACGTTGAGCGTGTCGCACTTCCAGGGGGCTGGCGTATTCCATCCATCTTTCGCGATCACGGTCATGTGCATTCCGTGAAGGTGCATCGGATGAATCATCATCCCCTCATTCATGAACCGGATGCGAACCTTCTGTCCCAGCTTGGCCACGATCGGCTCGGTCGCGGGGAAGCTCTTGCCGTTAAAGGTGTAGCCGTGCATGCCGTCGTTGATCACCAGCACGTAGTCTATATCGGCCTTCTCGATCGGCAGCGGGTTCTTTGGCTCGATGATGAATGCGCCAAGCATCCCAAGCCCGACCTGCGTCGCGGCGTTGTGGTGCGAGTGGTACATGTGCGAGCCGGGATTGGGCGCGGTGAACTCGTAAGTAAAGGTCTGTCCCGATTTGATCGGAGGCTGGGTGATGAACGGAACGCCATCCTGAGCGTTTGGCAATTCGACCCCGTGAAAGTGCACAGCGGTCGATTCAGGCAGCTCGTTCTTGAGTACGAGGCGAACGCGATCGCCCTCACGAACGCGGATCTGCGGACCGGGGATCTGATCGTTGTACGCCCAGCCCTCCACTGTTTGTCCCGGAGCTGTCTCCCAGCGAAGCTTTCTCGCGGTCAGCTCGTAGACTTTCACCGCGCCGTCCATGCGCGGCTGCATCAGCTGGTTTCCTTTCCCGGCTGTCTTTGCCGGGAATGACTTGATGCCTGCTTCGTGCATTCTGTCCATTGCGTCGGCGGCCGCGGCGGGGGTGATCGGCGCCGGGTTTGGTGCCATTGTGCCACCGCTGTGATCCATTTCGTTTGCTTTCAGAGTCTGCGCGGCTGACTCGTCGATCGAGCAGGCGGCCAATGCGCCGCCAGCGAGAGCGGTGACGGCGGTATTCCTCAGGAAGTCCCGACGGGAACCCTTCTTACTCAATAGGGCGCCGGGCATCTTTAGATGGTCGTTTTCGTGCATAGTCTTCACCCTCATATAGGACAGTTCCGGCACCAACCCAAGTTTACGGTCCAGCCCAGAGGGACTCTGTCGTGAGTTGGAGGATTGTTCAGAGGGAAACGACTCCTTTTTGTAGGGGATAGTCCGACACCATGCCCGACCGGATAACGCACGACATTCTGGCAGAGATCGTGGAAATCGCGTCCGATGCGGTCATCTGCATGGACGCCACTCAGCACATCACGTTTTTCAACAGGGGCGCTGAGGTGATTTTCGGCTGGACGTCGGAGGAGATCGTTGGGCAGCGGATCGAGACGCTGATTCCTGAGCGGTATCGTGGCAGCCACGCCCGGCAAGTCGAGGAGTTTGGCCGCTCCAAGGTCAGGGCAAGACGAATGGGCGAGCGGCGCGAGATCGCCGGCATCCGAAAAAGCGGCGAGGAGTTCCCGGCCGAGGCAGCGATCTCGCAAGTCCAGCAGGGCGACGACGTCGTCTATGCGGTAGTGCTGCGTGATGTGACAATTCGGCAGCGCCTCGAGCAACGGCAGAGATTCCTGGCGGAGGCCGGCGAGAAGCTCGCATCCGCTTTCGGGTCGTCCGAGACGTTGACCAAGGTGGCACAACTGGCTGTACCGACCATTGCTGATGGCTGCATCCTGGAAAACCGGGTCGGCAGCGGGTTCCTGGCAGGCGCGTCTGCCCATGTTGATCCCCACATCGAAGCAATCCTCGATGAGATCTGCCTTGCCGGAGCGCGTATTCCGTCAAAGGATCACCCGCTCACCGAGATTCTCAACAGCCGGGCACACGTGCTGTTGCAGCCCAGCGCAGCGTCACGCCTCACTGTCGCGAGCGCCAGTCCATCCTATCTGAAGGCGATGACGGCGATGAATCCGGAGAGCGCGCTGTTCCTCCCACTCGTGGCGCGCGAGCAGCTCATCGGCGCCCTCACTCTCTTTCGCACGCATGGCAGCTTCGACCGCGACGATGTCGGATTCGCCGAGGATCTCGCGCGATTGGCGGCGCTCGCCCTCGACAATGCCCGCCTGCACGACACTGTGCGCGCGAGTCTGCGAGCTCGCGACGAAATGGTGGGCGTCGTATCCCACGACCTCAGAAACCCGGTGGCCGCGGTGAAGATGTTGAGTCGCATGATGCTCCGCGAACAGGAGAGCGGTGGAGCAGCAGATCGTGAGAACATCGAGCTGATTGCGCAGGCGGCCGAGCAGATGGATGCGCTCATCCGGGATCTGCTCGATGTCAATCGTCTCGACGCGGGGAGACTGGCTATCGCGGCTGCCCCAGTGGACCCATCGGTTCTCCTCACCGATTCACTGCAGACTCTTCGACCGCTCGTCGAAGAGAAGGGCATAGACCTCGACCTTCAGATAGAAACCGCTTTGCCCAAGGTCCTGGCAGATCGCGAGCGGATTCAGCAGACGCTCTCGAATCTGGTCGGGAACGCCATCAAGTTCTCCCCACCAGGATCGAAGATCGTGGTCGCCGTACGGAGCGACCGAGAGGGCGCCGTTATCTCAGTGCTCGACAGCGGCACCGGAATCGCCGTCGAACATCTGCCGAGAGTATTTGATCGCTACTGGCAGTCCTCCCGCACCAACCGTCAGGGCGCGGGTTTGGGGCTCGCAATAGCGAAGGGCATCGTGGAAGCCCACGGCGGAAGGATTTGGATCGAGAGCAGGCCAGGTGAGGGCACGACGGCCTCCTTTACGCTGCCGCTGGCCGAGTAGACCCAGCCCTTTCGTGGTGGCAGCCGGAGGAGGGCTGCCGCCTGTTCATTTGATTTGCCTCGTCACGGGTCGTTTCGCGTCAACGGTTTCATCTTCGCTTCCCTCCCCCGCACATCACTGACGGCGATCCGGAAGAGCGTATGGCGAAAGGCGACTGGGTCGCTGTCGGTCATCGCGCCAGGAACGATCTTGCTCACCAGCTGGGCTGCCTTGGTCCACAGCTCCTCCGCCCGCGGGCTGCCGCGCGGGTGCATGATCCAGAAGCTCCCGTGGATGACGATGCTCCTCCAATCGAACAGATCAGTGACTTCATCCACCTCGAATGCGACCCATTGATTGTGGGTGAGAGCGGTGATCTTGTCTCCTTCTGAAGTGCGGCCGTACAGCCAACCGCGCTCGTAGATGTAGTGTATGGGCTGGATGTCGACCCTGTCGTGAAGCGAGAAGGCGAGGCGGCCGACCCGGTTGCGCAGTAGCATCGCCTCGACTTCGTCTCGCGACATTTCGCGAAAAATCACATCGCCGTGCCGTGCCGCCCACATCCGCTCCATTTCGGGACCATCCTTCGGCTGACCTGTCTCTTTCGCGGTGGCCCCGGCCCGCGATGCCTTGGCTGCTGTCATGTCAGACTCCCGTCAGATGTTCTGCACTGTCGCGTTCAACGGCGTCCACAGTCTCCGCTCGAAGAGTCGGATTGAACACGAGTAGAGATCTCGTCGACTTCCTGGTCACCTTGTCCGCTACAGTCCCGAAAACGAACCGACTCATTCCGCCGCTCCCGCTCGTGGCGAGCGCGATGATATCAGCTCTCGTGCGGTCCGCATAGTCCAGAATCGCGGTCGCGATGTCATCGCTCAGGACCACTTCCTTGCTCACCGTAATGCCTTGCCCGGTAAGGTAGCTCGCAACGCGCGTGAGATAGGCATCGGCCGTGGCAATGTCGTCGTCCCACCACGGCGACCCTGGTTGCATGATCTCCTTTTGCGAGTAGCTCAACGGGGCGAGCACCTGGAGAAGGCTCACCGTCGATCGCAGCCGCAGAGCGATCGCCTCCACTTCAGGCAGTATCTGCTCAGCCAGCGCCGAGCCATCGAGTGGAACGAGGATGCGGCTGACCGTCTGCTCCTGGATCGCGCCGATGAAGTTCGTCGGCGGCCTGACGACCAGCACCGCGACGTTTGAATGGCGAATCAGGTAGTCCGTGACGCTGCCTAGAGCGATCCGCTTCAGTCCGCCGCGAGCGTGGCTCGACATGACGATCAAATCGACGTTGAACTTCCTGGCATAATCCCTGAGCGTCCGGCCTACAGGCCCGTCCTCGAGCGCGGTCATGACCCGGATCTCACCGAGTGCGCGGCACTCGGTCCCGAGCGCCTCCAGGTGGCGCAAATGCGCAATACGCTCGTCCATCAACATTTGCCCGGTTGGTATGGCCGGCGTCTGAGCAATTGTCTCGACCATCAGCGGCGCCGACTCCACTCGAACGAGACGGAGATCGGCATCAAAACGCTGGGCGAGTTTTACGGCCACCGATATCGCTTCTTTCTCACTGTCAGAGCCTTCGGTTGGCGCCATAATGACTTTGTACATTCCCCCTCCCTGCTCTGCACCGGCATTCGTGGAGATCACGACCAGCTCGCGCGCAAAGCGTTCAAGATTACCGCGACGTCGATCGCTTCCTGAAGAAGCGCACCTTGCGTCGGTTGAATGAATCCGTAGGCAGCAAAGATCATCGCCACGCCGCTCATGATGAGCCCGGCCACGATGCTCTGCCGCGCCAGCCGCATCGTTCTCCTGCTGATGGCCACCGCTTCACCGACTCTCGACAAATCATCGATGAGAATGACTACGTCGGCGGCCTCGGATGTGACGCCGCCGCCATGGCCCGCCAACGCAACTCCGACATCGGCCGCCGCCAGCGCGGGCGCGTCGTTGGTTCCGTCACCGACCATCATCACGACCTCTCCGTGCGCCCTGAACCGGGAGACCATCGTCGCTTTGTCAGCCGGCAGTAGCTCTCCGTAGGCCTCCTTTATTCCGGCGGTGAGGCCAACGGCCTTCGCGTTTGCTGCCCTGTCGCCGGAAAGGAGGACCGTGCGTGGCAATCCCAGCTCACTGAGCGTGGCAAGAAAGGTCTTCAGCTCCGGGCGAAGCGAATCAGCGTACTCGATGATCCCAGCCGGTTTCCCGGAGAGAAGGACGTACGCGCGCAGCCCGGCTTCACCATCTTCGGTTGCATCGAAGACATCGAGCGACGTGGTGGCGCGACGAGCGACGAAGGCGCGGCTTCCAACCGCGACCTCGATGTCTCCAACCACTCCTGTCAGCCCCTCTCCGGAAGACTCGCGGTGCTGCGTGGCCGTTGGCAGGTGTCCGTATCTCTTCTCCCCCTCCTCCACCACTACCCGCGCCAGGAGGTGACTCGATCCCTGCTCGACCGCGGCGGCACTGCGGAGGACGCCCTCCTCTGTGAAGCCGGGCAGCGCGATTACGCTCCTAACCTGGGGCTTGCCGATCGTAAGCGTGCCCGTCTTGTCGAATACGGCGAGAGTCGCGTCGCTCAGCATCTCGATCGCTGCCCCATGCCGCACGATGATCTTGCGGCGTGCCGCGCGGTTAATTCCACCGATCATTGCGACGGGTGGCGCGAGGATGAGCGGGCACGGCGTCGCCACTACCAGCACCGCCAGCACGCTGGTCCAGCTGCCGGTAAACACGAATGTCGCGGCACAAACCGCCAGCGTCGCCGGTGTGAACCAGACCGCGTAACGGTCGGCGAGCCTCTGCAGCGGCGATTTCGACGCCTGCGCCTCGCGAACAAGCTCGACGATCTTCGAGTACTGGCTCTCTGCGGCCCGCGCCGTGGCACGAACGCTCAGCACCCCGTGCGCGTTGAGCGAGCCGCTCATCAGCCGGATTCCCATGTGCGCGGGAACCGGAATCGCCTCTCCCGTGAGCTGCGAGGCGTCGATCTCGGAAATCCCACTGAGGACAATCCCATCGCACGGCACCATTTCGCCCGGACGCACGAGGAAGACATCGCCGACATTCAGCTCGCCGACGGGAACATCGATCAGACCGCGACCCCCGCTGATGAGGTGCGCGATGCGAGGAGCGGCCTTTTCCAATTCGCGAACCGCGGCCGATGCGCGCCGTGCCGCGAATCTCTCGAGGGCTTCGCCGCCGGTTTGCATGAGGACGATCACGAGTCCGGCCAGTGGCTGACCGATGATCGCGGCGGTAACAATCGAAAGAGAGGCGACGACGTCCGTCGCGAAATTACCCGCACGCGCCGCGCGGAGCGTGCGCCAAACTACCGGGAAGCCCGCTCCAATCAGGGCAATCGTCCACAGGGCGTGCGCGAACAGCGGAAGATTGAAGATGTACTGCTCGACACCGCCGAGAATGATGCCGGCAATCGTGAAAAGCGGCGAGTATGGAAGGATCGTCCTCTTCACCGAGTTGTCTCCTCCGTGCGTTCCCTGCGTGGGCTCGTCGGTAAGTGGTGGTCGGAGCCGGGTCGGGATGGTTTCGCGAAGGCGCGCTGACATTGTCAGGGTGCCTCTTCTGTGGTTGCGAAAACGAGTAGCGTTTGTCCGTCGTCGCTGCTGATGGACAGTGCCCTATCCGTGCCATCAGTCTCCGAGAGAACCTCAACCGACCTGATGTTTGAAATCCCGCGAACGAGGTGTGGTCCATCTCGCCCTGTGCTTCCGAAAATCAGCAGTGCGCGCTTGGTCGGGGGGTCGTAGACAGAACCGAGAAAGCGATAGCCGGTCATTTCGACCTGTGCTCCGAGCGCGGGATCATTGACCTCCAGACTCCCACGCCGGCCGGCGTTTCTGCGTGAGAAATCATCGAGGGTCTTTGACCAGTCACCGTGCTCCTGCCGCGGCTCACTCTCCCGCTTCGGTTGATCGAAACCCTGGAACGCGGCGGCGGCGGGAAGAACTAGCACGGAACGCCGGGCGCCTCGAACCAGCTTCGCAACCGTTTCACCGCCAAGAATTCGACCGAGAATTCCCCGGCCGTGCGTTCCGGCGACAATGAGGTCCGAATCGAGCTCCTCGGCGCACGCGAGGAGAGACGGACCGGGTTTTCCATAAAGGACCTTTTGATGAATCCGATGCTTGCGGTCCTGGTTCAACCAGCCCGTGACCCGTGTCAGTTGAGCCCCGATGTTTGCTTCGTGTTCCTTGAACCAATGTTCTGGGATGTACTCCTTCCGGTCCCAGGGGACTACGTGAACGAGCGTAACGGTGGCGCCGGGCGCGGCGATCTCGAGCGCGAGCCGCGCCGCTTCAATGCTCGCCTCCGTAAAATCCATTGCGACCATGATGCGCCTGGGAAGCCCCTGGAGCTTGCTGTCAACGGCGAGAACAGGTGCCTGACTGACTCGCATCAGGCGAAGCGCTGTCTCGTTTCCAAAGAGCCTTGCCGCCGGCCCGTGACCGCCGAGGCCGACCACCACGATTCGAGCACGTGACTCCTTCGCCAGCGCCGCGATCGTGTTTGCCGGATTTCCAAATCGGACTTCGATGCTCCAGTTCTTGTCTCCCAGCCGATCAAGCTGTGCTGTTGCCTTGGCCTCGGCTTCCCCGTGCAGGCCGAGCTCGTAGGCGTTCACCAGCGAGCGATCGACCGGTCCCCATGGAATCGGAGCGTGATCCACGACTGTGAGGACTTTCACCTCGCGCTTTTCGCCAAGGAGCAGGAGGCGCGCGAGCGCAATGGCAGCGTCTGATTGAGGCGTCCCGTCGGTGGCGATCAGCAGTGCGGCTGGATGCGGAATCGCATGCTCCGCCTCGGCCTTCATCGTCGTCTCAACATTTGCAGTAGACACAAAACCCCCCTCTTTCTTCTGTCAGTCGGTAACGAGCTGCCTTGTCGCGGATTTCGTCACGCGAAGCCGGTCTATCACGCCACGCGAGCCCCGAACGCTGCGCAGGCGGCGAAGCACCTCATCGTGATTTGTTTGTGAATTCGTGACACCCTCGAGGCGGAGCCAGCCGTGTTCAGCCACGACCTTGATCTCCCCATCGGTAACGGTCGGGCTCATGCGCAGCTGTTTCACTGCTTCTCGCGCGACCTCCGCCGGCGTGGGCTGCCGTTGTGACGGAGAGAGCGTCTCCAGTTCCTGCACCACGGCTGCTACGTTGGGGACGCCTAGAACCGCAGCCTCGACTGCGTTTCGCTCGGCCGCATCCTCTGCGGTCCCCGTCAAAACAATCACGCCGTCAAATGCGTCGACGTGAACCTGCGACCTGGGAGATAGGGTGACCTTTGCCAATGCGTTTTCGACCTGTCGGGATAGGGCCGCATCGGAATCGGCATCTCCGGTCTCGGGAGCTGTCTTCTTCACTTCGGGGAAGAGTCTCATTCCGCCCGTTGGTTCCGAAGTGCGGCCGGATATCTCAGCCACACGAATGCGAAAGAGTTGATCGCGGAACGGCGCAGGATCCGAGTCGGTGAGCGTCGAAGGCACGAGCCGGCGAATCAGTGACACCGCCTTCGCGTAGATGCGCTGATCCGATCGCGTGGTGCCCGGGTCGATCAGGTAGAGCGGGCCTCTGACAACCACGCTCCGCCATTCAAAGAGCCGGGAGTGTTCGTCGACTTCGAACGCAACGCGGCGGTTCCGAAGTATTTCGCGGAGCTTTCCCCCCGCAGCGGTCCGGCCGTATATCCAGCCGTCGTCGTACACATAATGAACGGGGACGATGCTCACCCTGTCCTGCAATGCAAAAGCGATTCGTCCAACGCTGTTGCCGTTGAGAATCGCTTCGCATGCATCAAACCTGTCTAGCACGGCAAAGAGGGGAGCATCGCCGGCGATCACGGGACTCAGAACTGCGGCGTTATCCATCATGGGGAATGTCCTCCGTGAGCGGCTATCTGGTGCAACTGCGTGACGCCGCGCTGTTCCTCAGCCGCGGCGCCACACAATCCGGTTAGAAGGCTACTGCGCCCTCAACCATGAATCCCTTGAACTTCCCACCGTTCCGAATGTCGGTCGTCGGGAAATCGAGGTACTTCTGGTTCACGTACTCGACCTTGGTGAGCACGTTCGGGGTGAGGAACCATCCACCGCCGATTTGCGAACGGTTGACCGTCACATCAGGCGTGCCTACGGTCAGCTGTCCCTTCACCGTGTTGTAGCGAGCGGCGACAAACAGGCGCTGATCGGGAAGGAAGCGATACACCACTTCTCCCACGTTCTGCTTCCAGGTGCGGTTGTCCGTTTCACCAGCCGCGCGGCCCTTCGCCCTTTCGAGGTTGCCGAAGAATTCGAGACCGTGGAACTGGACGAACGGGTTGATGACGTACGAGTGAATGCTATTGCTGAGACCCGGCTGGATCGCACCGGACCAGGCTTGCGCCAGCTCGGTCGAGACGGTGTTCTGAAGCACGTCGTAGTACCGCGATCCAGCTCTGTCGCCGCTGAACAGCGTGTTGTTTACCGAGCTCGAGGTCGCGTATTCCGAACCCGTGAGACGGAAGCGTAAGTCGTTGCTGAACTTCTTGTCGTACCCGATCTTGGCCAGGTAGCTGGGTGAACGCTTCTGTGGCGTAGTGACCACGCCCTTGCTCTCCCCACCGGTGATCCCCGCCATCGCGAGGAAGCCATTAGCGCGGACGTAGACTTCACCACCAACCTCGGTCGTGAAGGCATCCATTACATAGTTGCCAACGAGTGCGTTGCGGACCGAGTTGCCGTTGTCAGTGCGACGGAAGTGTGCATCTCCGTAGTTGATCTCGAACTGGCCGGCACGGATCGTCACGTACTTCATGATGTCGTGGAGCGGCTTCCAGTCGATCGGCGAAGCATCGACGAGCAGGTAGCCGTCCTTCACCCACGTCTCATTGTGATGCCGAGCCGAGGCATAGCTGGTCATCGCGACACGGATACCGGGTGCGAGCTGACCGTTCAGGTAGAGGTTAGCGGTCGCGGTGTTCGGGCCGTGTCCGATGCGGATCAGCTGATTCGCATTGGTGGTGACGCCAGCCGTGGTGACCAGAACAGGAGCCGCGGTGTTGCTGTGGTCGAGGCCCTGGAACTGCTGCGTGAACGCAGCGCCCCATTGAAGCTTGAATCCGTCGTAAGCAACCGATTCGTCTTTCGGCGCTTCAAAGACATTGATTCCGCGCTTGTCTTCCGGACGGTAGTTCTGCATCTCGATTCCGGGCGCCGTCGAAAGGAAGCTCCTCTGCGTTTTGGCGCCTGCGATCTTCTTGACGGTGTCGATAGTCGTCGACTCCGGCAGGGCGATAACGACGGGCAGGCTGTCGACCGTTGTCGACTTCGGCACGAC